>JAGACI010000089.1 GCA_017614185.1 Lachnospiraceae bacterium
CATATGGTCTTCTCCGTTCTTGAAGCATCCGCGACAACCAGATTTACGCCAAGGGGATCTAAGCCTCTGTCTACACATTCAACAGAAGCATAGAAAGACTTTAAGTCGATTGCAACATACGCTCTGTCACTCACGAAGTCTACCCTTTCTCTCTGCTTGTTCCGCGGCAGCTCTTCCGGTCTCCTCAAGTTCATCCTCAAATCCGGTCAGGGCAGCAAAAGGTGCAAACTGCGCCCCTCTTGCTTCCATACTCATCCTCGGATGCTTCTTCGAGGTGGGATGTTCCATATTGATGATGTCCTTGTACTTCTCTTCTGCCTTCATACCTGTCTTTAAATTCCGTTGTCAACCGATAACCATGCAAAGTCAGCATGGTTACTCGATTCTTTGCCATTAGATGAAGTGTACATTCCTATGATACATCCAACAAAGCCGCCTGCCTGCTGGTAGGTATAAGGAAGTAAATCTATTCCTTCTTCAAGAAGAATATGCTTATCGTCAATAACGGCATAAGCCTTCGCAAGCTGCTCACTTGCCTTTAACTTGATTTCAATAAGGCCCTTCTTTACAGGAATCGAAGAAGTAACCTTCTCTTCACCTTTGACGCATCTTTTAACCTGAAGGGTCTTCTTGCCGTCCTTTAAAACTATTTCAACCGATATGTGGTTCGGATGATTCTGTAACAAAACAAGTCCTGCGCATTCATTCTCATTTGCAGGCTCGAACTCTACGCCGACACTTGCCTCAAATGAGTAATCCTTCTGTCTGATTCCAAGATATGAAGGATGGCACGCATCCGTCATTCTCTCAGGTCTTGTAAAGAGTCTCATGAATCCGGGTCTGTCTTTTAAAGACCAGAAGCCGTCATCCCATCTCTCGATTCCGACAAATCTCTCGTCAAGCTCTTCTCCATAGAAATGAATTGTATCCTTCCAGGAAATCTCCTTGGAGAAAGGATGCTCTTTGAAAGGAAGTTCAACTTCGTCGGTAAGCTTGCCTATGCCGGGATTGATAACAGGCCAGCCCTCTTCCCATGTAACCTTTGCGAGGAAAGTTTCTCTGCCAATACTGCAGTGACCTTTGCACTGTCTCGATGCAAGCATGACAATATACCAGTTGCCGTCCTTATCATCTACCAGATCGCCATGACCGGCATAAATGATAGGATAATCCTTGCCAAGATTCCTGTGTGTAAAAATAGGATTCCTGGGGCAGCCCTCAAACCACTTGAAAAGTTCCTTTGATCTTGCGACAGAAATTGCATGCTCCGGGCCGGTGCCGCCTTCTGCGTGCAAAAGATAATAATACCCGTCTTTCTTATAGAGGTGAGGTCCTTCGGGCCAGATTACATCTTTGACTGCGCCCTTCCAGATAGCCATAGACTCACCTGTAAGCTTCATAGTATTTAAATCAAGTTCCTGAACCCAGATTTCCCAGTCGCCGTTGTATCTCACGCCTTCGGGATTGGGCCTTGTTCCCACGTAATAGCACTTCCCGTCGTCATCAAAAAAGAGGGAAGGATCGATTCCGGGACACTCTTCATCTCCAAGAACGTATCTGTCCGACCAAGGGCCCTTGGGGTCTTTGGCGGTAACAAGGAAGTTGCCTCCCTCTGTAACATTCGTGGTAATCATGTAATAAGTACCTTCATGGTATCTTATCGTCGGTGCAAAAATACCTCTTGAAATCTCATCACCTGCAAGGGGAAGCTGCTCTTTGGTCATAAGTACATGACCTGTCTGCTCCCAGTGTGCGAGGTCCTTACTGTGAAAAATCGGAACTCCGGGTGCATACTTAAAGCTTGAACATACAACGTAATAGTCATCACCTGCTCTGCAGATTGAAGGATCGGGATAGAATCCCTTAAGTATCGGATTGTGTGCTGTAACCATATTCTCTACTCCATTTTTTGTTATTTTAAACCCACTATTTGATTATACAAAAAAAGCCGGTATCGGACAAGTGTTCGATACCGGCAAATTTAAATTTATTTAATCATGCCTTCAAGATTACCCTTGACTGCTGCGATTGCTTCGGGGATTCCCGCGGGATTCTTACCGCCGGCCTGAGCCATGTTGGGTCTTCCTCCACCGCCACCGCCTACAAGTGATGCGACTGCCTTGATAAGGTTGCCTGCATGAGCACCCTTTGCGATTACATCATCGGTAGCCTTGGCAACAAGGTTAACCTTTCCGTCTGACTCTGATGCAAGGAATACAACGCCGCCACCCATCTTATCTGAAAGCTGATCTGAAAGATCGCGAAGACCGTTCATATCAACTCCGGGTACGCTTACGGCAAGGAGTTTGACGCCCTTAACTTCGGTAACCTGGTTAAGAACATCTCCAACAGCTTCCTTGGCTGCCTTAGCCTTCAAAGACTCAAGTTCAGAGTTAAGTTTCTTAATCTCTGCCATCATGGAAGTTACCTTGTCGGCAAGATTTGAAGGCTGAGTCTTGGCTGCAGCACTTGCTTTCTCAAGTTCTTCCTCGATTTCTTTGTAGTAAGCAATTACATTGCTTCCGGTGATTGCTTCGATACGTCTTACGCCCGCAGCTACACCGCCTTCGGAAACAATCTTAAAGTTCGCAATATCTCCTGTGTTCTTAACATGTGTACCACCACAGAACTCCTTGGAGAAATCACCCATGGAAACAACTCTTACAGTATCGCCGTACTTCTCATCAAAGAGAGCCATAGCTCCTGTCTTCTTTGCTTCCTCGATTGTAAGAATG
>JAGACI010000090.1 GCA_017614185.1 Lachnospiraceae bacterium
AAGCACCTGCAAACAGTAAGCCTACATGGCGATTATAGTTATATAAATCGGGTTTCCATGCCTCTTCACCGTGATAGGATAAATCCGGATAAGCACATGAAATATAGTCCATTAATCTGTGAGCTTTCACAGGATGCAGGATTGCATGTGCTCTTCGGTAAGCAAACATTGTTTTCACGAAGTCAAAAAGAGCCCTGTTTGATGAGAGGTTATCCCAGTTAAGCCATGTAACGGAATTATCCTGACAATACGGGTTGTTGTTACCCTTTTGTGAATTGCCGAACTCATCGCCCATGAAAATAAGGGGTGTACCCTGTGTAAAAGCAAGAAGCGTCACAGCGTTCATGCTCTGTTTAAGTCTTAAATCATTGATGGCTTTCTTACGGCTGACGCCCTCGGCACCGCAGTTCCAGCTTAAGTTAAAGTCAGCACCATCCATGTTGTTTTCACCGTTATCCTCGTTGTGTTTTCTGTCAAAACTTACGAGGTCTCTTAAAGTAAATCCGTAATAGTTGGTAAAGAATCTGATTACACCCTTTTCTGAAGGATTTTCTCTCATGAGTCTTAAGGCAATATCAGTAACACCCTCGTCTCCCTTAAGGAAACGTCTCATGTCGTACATGTAATCATCCTGATAGGACGCAATTCTCTTAAGCTCATCATTTGCGTCTATCTCAGAAGAATCTATATAGTCATAAATCAACTTGCAATCCTTAAGTTCAGGCGCCTCATCAAAGCTTTTCTTGGGAAGATTGTCTCCCTTAAGGTGGAATCCGTCCACATGAAAATGATTATGCCAGTAGACAAGGATATCAAGTATCTCTCCTCTTTTAACTTCGTCAGGGAAGTAAAACTGGAGAACAACCTCGATACCTGCTTTATGCAGGGTTTTAACCATGTCCTTAAACTCTTTAACGGAATCTTTGGACTTGGACATGGATTTATTGGGACAGTAATAAAAACCTTCCGCAAAGCCCCAATAGTTTATCTTTAAGTTGTTTCCCGCAGGATCGATAACTTTTTTCTCACTCTTTTTAAGCTCCGTAACAGGCATCATCTCGATGCAGTTGATGCCAAGGTCTTTGAGATAATCAGCTTTTTCAGCGACTCCGCTAAAGCAGCCCTTACCGTTAACCTTAGAAGAAGCATGTTTGGTAAAGCCTCTTACATGCATTAAATACATGTATGATTCATTAAACGGAATCTGTGGATTTTTATCATTCTCCCAGTCATAAGAAGAATCTTCGGCAATAAAATATGCTTTCTCTTCATCTACAGGGAAACCAAACTTATTATCACCCTCATAATCTTTCATATAAGGGTCAGAGACAAATTTGTCATCGGAAAAGATTCGATACAATACCTTTTTTGTCTTTCCAAGGTCAAAATCGGCATAGTAAAGTCTTCCGATACGATTTACCAAAGACATATCGAATCGGAAAAGCTCTGCTTTACTCTTGTCAAATAAAACAATCCCAAAGGTACTGCCCTTCTTCTCAAGACAGACGTGCAAAATTCCGTCTTTCAAAGTTACTCCCTTGGGATATACATATTTACTATCTATCCTTTTTACTTCCTTGGCCATAACAAACCTGCTCCGATACAAAATATAGAGTCATTATACCACAAAACGCTTCCTGTCAAAATGCTACGAATCCTTAGGAAGCTTCTTAAAGTAAGAAACGGTAAACGGAATGCTGCAAACGCTTGCAAGAACATCCGCCACTGCCTGCGACATCTGAATGCCGGTAAGTCCCCAGAGTTTTGAAAATATAAGAATTACAGGCAGGAAAAACAGGCCGCTCCTGAAGCTTGAAAGAATCGAGGCCTGAAGCGATTTGCCTGTAGACTGAAACATCATGTTGTTACAGACACTAAAAGGCAGAAATATAAGCGATAGGCACTGGAATCTCATCGCCACGGCGCCTATTTCAACGACCTTTGGGTCATCTCTGAAGATATGGACAATCGGCCCGGCAAAGAAAAGCGCGGTAATTCCGCATATTCCAAGAAGCATTGTTCCAAAAGCCCATGTGAAATAGAAGCCTTTCTTGACACGGCTGTATTTCCTGGCGCCATAATTAAAACCGGCCACAGGCTGATAACCCTGTCCTACACCAAGGCCTACGCTGAATAAGAAGTTGATAATTCTTCCGACTATACTCATCGCAGCGATTGCGGCGTCATCAAAAGGCTTGCAGGCATGGTTAAGTGCCATAACAGATATGCTTCCGAGACCCTGTCTGACCATGCTGGGGAAGCCGCCCTTTACAATCTTTGTAAAAATCTTTATATCGCGTCTGAAGAACTCTTTACTTATCTTTGATTCGCATTTTCCATACATCTTTGCGAGGATAAATACGCTGACGTACTGTGAAACCGCAGTCGCAATACCTGCTCCTACAATTCCTGTTTTAAGCCCCACTATAAACAAAGCATCAAGGAAAATGTTAAGTATTCCGCCACTGATAAGGCCAATCATGGCAAATGTAGCCTTGCCCTCATAACGAAGAATGTTATTGTATGTGCAGCTAACAAGCATTGCGGGTGCTGCACATAAAATACAAATCGCATATGTTCTGGCATATGGATAGATGGTTTCCGTGCTTCCAAGAAGAAGCATAAGAGGCCTTACGAATATAAGTCCCAAAACCATTACAAGAATACCCGTTACAAGGGATGCCACAAAACCCATTGTGGCGTATTCGCTTGCTTCATCTCTCTTGCCTGCTCCAAGGCGTCTGGAAACTACGGTTCCCGAACCCTGTCCGTACATAAAGCCACAGGCCTGTAAAATAGCCATCAGTCCGAAAACAATACCGGTCGCACCGCTTGCACTGGTTCCTAGTCTCCCGACAAAGTAAGTGTCGGCCATGTTGTAGACATTCGTCACAAGCATGCTTATGGTCGTAGGAAGTCCCAATCCGAGTATCAGCTTTGGAATCGGGGTCTCTGTCATTTTTTTATATTGAATCTCTGCGCTGTTCATACTCACAAATTATAACATTTTTTCATTGCATCTTGTAAAAAATGATATAATTCTTGCATGGTTAATTATGAATTAAAAAGAAGCAGACGACGCACAATTGCGATACATGTAAATACTGACGGAAGTGTTGAAGTAAGGGCGCCTTATCTCGCCACAAGATCTCAGATAGAACGATTTGTCCTTGAGAAAGAATCCTGGATTGAGAAAACAATCGCAAAGATAAAAGAGAGGGAGCAATCACCCATAAGAGACATTTCTCCCGAAGAAAAAAAGCGCCTTATGAAGCAGGCGCACAATCTGATTCCGGCACGTGTTGCCTATTACGCCCCGATTGTCGGCGTAAGTTATAACAGGATTGCCATAAGAGACACCAACACCCGCTGGGGGAGCTGCTCTAAGGATGGTAATCTCAATTTCAATTTCAGGCTAGTAAAGATGCCTGTCGAGATACTTGATTATGTTGTCGTTCATG
>JAGACI010000014.1 GCA_017614185.1 Lachnospiraceae bacterium
GAAGAGGAGGGCAATTACCTTTTTGGCGCCATCTGTAATTCTACATCTATAGGCGGAACCAACATATTGAATAAGGCTGAGATTTTCCTCGATGACGGAGAGATGGAGCTCCTTCTTATCAAAGCTCCTTCGAATATAACAGAGCTTCCTTTGATTGTGGATTGCCTTAGACGTCATGACTTAAACAATGAGTACATTACCTTTGCCAAAATCAAAGAGGCGCACTTTTCATCCGACAAAGAGGTGGAATGGACAATCGACGGTGAGTACGGAGGCGGTTTTAAAAATGCTGATGTGACGGTAAATCGAAGAGCGGTAACCATCATGGTTCCGGGTAGAGGCCTCTAAGCTATTGCCTGCAGGCCCCTGTCGAAAGACAGGGGCTTTTTTGATGCCGAACGGGCAAGGGGAACGGACATAGGCATAATAGCTTTTGTGGAGCAGAGGTGGTTGCGGGAGTGACGCCGTTTTGGTAAAATAAATGAGATTCGCGAACAAGAAACAGAGGCATATATATGATAGATCAGAGCAAAATCAGAAACTTTTGCATAGTGGCGCATATCGATCACGGTAAATCCACTCTTGCAGACAGAATTATAGAGAAAACGGGCCTTCTTACATCGAGAGAGATGCAGGAGCAGGTCCTTGACAATATGGAACTTGAGAGAGAACGTGGAATCACAATCAAATCTCAGGCAGTAAGAACCATCTACAAGGCTAAGGACGGGGAGGAGTATATCTTTAACCTGATTGATACCCCCGGTCATGTCGACTTCAACTATGAAGTATCGAGAAGCCTTGCAGCCTGTGACGGTGCAATTCTTGTTGTTGACGCAGCGCAGGGAATCGAGGCTCAGACTCTTGCAAACGTATATCTTGCACTTGACCATAACCTTGATGTTTTCCCCGTAATCAACAAGATTGATCTTCCAAGCGCAGATCCTGAGAGAGTTATCGATGAGATTGAGGATGTTATCGGAATCGAGGCGCAGGACGCACCTTTAATTTCTGCCAAGAACGGAATAGGTATCGAGGATGTTTTGGAGGCTGTAGTTGCCAAAATTCCGGCTCCCAAGGGTAATCCCGAGAATCCTTTGCAGGCGCTTATATTTGACTCGATTTATGACTCATATAAGGGCGTTATCGTATTCGTCAGAATGATGGAAGGAAGGGTGAAAAAAGGAACCCCCATCAAGATGATGGCTACAGGCGCTTCTTGTGAGGTTGTGGAAGTAGGATATTTTGGCGCAGGCCAGTTTATTCCCTGTGATGAGCTTTCTGCCGGAATGGTAGGCTATATCACAGCGTCTATTAAGAATGTCAAGGATACTGCAGTGGGTGATACAATCACAAACTCTGAGAATCCTTGTGCCGAGCCTTTGCCGGGATACAAGAAGGTTCATTCCATGGTTTACTGCGGAATGTACCCTGCTGACGGAGCCAAGTACCCTGATCTTAGGGATGCACTTGAAAAGCTTCAGTTAAACGACGCATCACTTCAGTACGAGCCAGAGACGTCAATCGCTCTTGGCTTTGGCTTCAGATGCGGTTTCCTTGGACTTTTACACCTTGAGATTATTCAGGAAAGACTCGAGAGAGAATATAACCTTGACCTTGTAACAACCGCACCCAGCGTTATCTATAAGGTTCATAAGCAAAACGGAGAGGTAATCGAACTTACCAATCCTTCAAACCTTCCGGATCCTTCAGAGATAGCTTTCATGGAAGAGCCTATCGTCAATGCGGAAATCATGGTTACCGTTGATTTCATAGGTCCCATCATGGAGCTTTGCCAGGAGAGACGCGGAAGATACCTTGGAATGGAATATATTGAGGGCACAAGAGCTCTTCTTAAATATGAACTTCCGCTTAACGAGATTATCTACGATTTCTTCGATGCGCTTAAGTCAAGGTCAAAAGTCTATGCTTCATTTGACTATGATATCAAGGGCTACGAGGAATCCAAACTTGTTAAGCTTGATATCCTTATCAATAAGGAAGAAGTCGATGCATTATCCTTCATTGTTCATGCCGATTCCGCATACGAGAGAGGAAGAAAGATGTGTGAAAAGCTTAAGGAGGAGATTCCGAGACACCTCTTTGAGATTCCCATTCAGGCTGCCATCGGTGGTAAGGTTATCGCGCGAGAGACCGTTAAAGCCATGCGTAAGGACGTACTTGCAAAGTGCTACGGCGGTGATATCTCCAGAAAGAAGAAACTTCTTGAAAAGCAGAAAGAAGGTAAGAAGAGGATGCGTCAGGTCGGCAACGTAGAAGTTCCTCAGAAGGCCTTCATGAGCGTCTTAAAGCTTGACGAAGATTAGGAAAGACATGAAAGAATTAAGTCTCTATATCCACATACCTTTTTGTGTAAAAAAGTGCTTATACTGCGACTTTTTATCTGCTCCCGCAACAGATGCTGCCAGGGAGCAGTATTTACGTGCGCTAAGATATGAGATAGAAGCAAGGAGTGAGGACTTTAAGGACAGAGAAGTTATAAGCGTATTCCTCGGAGGGGGAACTCCTTCAATCCTCAATATATCTGAGCTTGAAGCTATTTTTGACAAAATTAAATCCTACTATAACTTGCGAAAAGACTGCGAGATTACAATCGAGGTTAACCCCGGAACGGTCTGGAAGAAGGAAACATTTGAAGAATACAGAAGGCTTGGCATAAACAGATTAAGCATCGGACTTCAATCCGCTAACGACGATGAGCTTAAGCTTCTTGGAAGAATTCACAGCTTCAAGGACTTTGAGGTAACATACAAGGCTGCAAGAGATGCAGGCTTTGACAATATAAATATTGACATTATTTCGGCACTTCCCGGTCAGAAAGAAGAAGACTACCTTAATACCTTAAACACGGTTATTAAGCTTAATCCTGAGCATATTTCCGCATATAGCCTTATTATTGAGCCGGGAACCGCTTTTTATGAGGATTACAAGTATCTTATTACGGACGAAGAGCACGAGGA
>JAGACI010000091.1 GCA_017614185.1 Lachnospiraceae bacterium
ACGGAAGCGCCCGCCTCATTTACGATAACGTACTGAACGGGACCTGTCTTTGACATGTCCATCTCTTTAAGCATCTCAACAATAATCTGTTCAGACTCTCTCGATGCAGTTCCGTTACCTACCGAAATAAGATTGACGTGGTATTTCTGAATCAGATCCTTAACTATCTTCTTGGACTCCTCAACCTTGTTCTGGGGAGCTGTGGGATAGATAACCTTTGTATCAAGGACCTTACCTGTCTCGTCTACGATTGCAAGCTTACATCCCGTCCTGAACGCAGGGTCCCAGCCAAGGACAACCTTGCCTTTGATGGGAGGCTGTAAAAGGAGCTGTTCCAAGTTCTTGCCAAATACGCTTATTGCACCGTCCTCAGCCTTCTCGGTAAGCTCGTTTCTTATCTCTCTCTCGATTGCGGGAGCGATAAGTCTCTCATATGAATCATCGATTGCTTCCTTTATCACGGGTGTGGTAAAGGCGTTATCCTTCGTGATAACCATTTTCTCAAGGTAAGTGATGATGCGTTCTACGGGAGCTTCAATCTTAACGGTTAAGAACTTCTCGTTCTCACCTCTGTTTATGGCAAGGGTTCTGTGACCTACAACCTTACAGACAGGCTCCTCATAGTCATAGTACATCTCATATACGCTTGTTGCCTTCTCGTCCTTAGCCTTTGTGATAAGTTTGCCTTCCTCAAAGGTTGCCTTACGGATGTAGGCTCTGAAGTCCGCATTGTCGGAGATACTCTCTGCGATGATATCTCTCGCTCCGGCGAGTGCGTCTTCAGCTGTATTTACTTCCTTTTCAGGATCCACATACTTAGCTGCCTCATTTAAGACATCCTCTGTGGCGTCCATCGAAAGAACAAAGGCGGAGAGGGGCTCTAAGCCTCTCTCCTTTGCCACACTTGCTCTTGTCTTTCTCTTAGGTCTGTAGGGCCTGTACAGGTCTTCGACAACAACCAAAGTCTCGGCGGCTTCAATCTTTGCCTTAAGTTCATCGGTAAGAGCTCCCTGCTCCTCGATGCTTGCAAGAACTGTTGCCTTCTTGTCCTCCAGATTTCTAAGATATGTAAGTCTCTCAAAGAGGTTTCTTAACTGTTCATCGTTAAGGGAACCTGTTGCCTCCTTACGGTATCTTGAGATAAAGGGGATTGTGTTTCCCTCGTCAATGAGCTTAACTGCAGCCTCAACCTGCCATTTCTCAACATTAAGCTCCTCTTTGATTTTTAAGATAATGTCCATTAACTAAATACTTCCTTAATTCTTTATACTTCTGCTCTTGCCAATGCTTCCTCGTAATCTCTTGTTCCTGCGAATACTTCGTTGGAGTAAGGATTCTTGTGCATTGCGCATGATCTCTTAATGATAACTGCCATACATACTACGTTTGCAACTATCGCCAAGACTGCCACAACTCCCTGTGCTCTGGGATCTGCGGTAATACCCAAACCGGATATAATCTGACCGGCCTGTGCGGATTTGCCTGCTCCCGAGTTATAAAGAGCAATAGCCTTCTCGTAAAGGTCCATTGTGGTAACGCCCGCTTCTGTCGCTCCGCCGTAAACCGAAGGTAAAGCTGCGGCAAATGTTCCCTTTAACTGGAAAAGCGGAACTACCTGCGCCCACATACACCATATTGCCAGAGTATTGGCACGGTTCTGAATCCATGCGCCCTTGTTCCAGAATGCGTTTGCAAAAGTAGGAGCAAGTAAAAGTGCAACACCGCAGTACCATGTGTGAGTAGGAAGATTCAGGTATGTATACTCGAAATTCCATACATCGTAAGCGATGATGAACCAGATTGTCATATCGGGCCAAAGCATATCCGATCTGTTCTTGTCTTTGGATGAATAAAGATGGATACAGCCTGTCATACAGAAGATATTAATCATACCTGCAATGGCATTAACCACATTCCACCATCCGCCGTAGATGAATACGCCTTCGTTGGATGCCCACCATGCACCGCTTAAGTCGCCTGTAATCTTGTAAGCCGCAATTGCAGACTCCATATCGGATACATTGGCAATCATAATGTTTGCTGCAACGATAAACCAGGGGAACCACTTAAACCATTTCTCTTTGCCGATGCCCCATTTGTACTTAATCATCATGAAGCCTACACAGCCTATGTCAGCGGCATAGAGTTTGAAATAGTGGAACCATCCGTCCATGTAGGCTACGGTAGGATTGTCTTTGCCACCGAAAAGTCCTGCATGAGCAAGGATAAAGTAAACCGTCAGAATAGAGGGGATAATAACAAACACCGTCATTCCACCGGCTTTGGTGCGGCGTCCAATTTCATTGACTAAAATCAGGCCGACAAAAACCAATACCCAGCCAATCAATTGCATTGAAGCCTGAGAACCATAGAGTTGAAATAGCATAGTCTTACCTCCCTTTCCGCTTCACCTTATGAAGCCTTTACCTTTTAATTTTATCCTAAATAGGGGCGTAAAACAACTCTGTTTCCTTTTGCCCGTAAAGGTGGTAAAATATAGGCATTATAAGTGTTTTCGGAGAATGATATGTACGATGAATACGACTATCGGGATATGTATTCTGTCCCGACCAACAAGTTCGCGGTTGCAAGCGTAACATGCGGCGCACTTTCAATAATAACGATTAACACCTTATATCTGGCGATTGTCTTTGGATCTCTTGCCATTATTTTTGGCGTGCTTTCAAGAAACGGCACCAGAAAGCTGGCCCAGTACGCCAAAATCGGCATGATATGCGGCGGCATAGCCATCGCGGGAGCCGTTGCATACGGAATATATGTTTACATTAAACTTCCGACTATGCTTCAGGATCCACAGTATCGTGAAATGCTTGAAAAGATTATGAAAAGCCTCGGCATGGACATCGATCTTGACAAGCTTTATAACCTGACAGATACAAATAACATTCTATAGATTTAAATTACTGGAGAATTAATGAAACCTCATCAGACATTCGGAGAAATAAAAGCATATGCAAGAGGGGCTTTGGCAGGTCACTACGGCGTAGCCATAATGACACTTATCGATGTGATGCTTATCTACATCTTTCCTACTTATATCGTAGGCTACCTCTTCCCCGGAAGCTCAATGCTTGAGATTATCGGGTCAGAACTTGTAAACTTCATTCTTTCATGCTTCATAGGAATACTTGAAGCAGGCCTATGCTTAATCTATTTGAAACTTTGCGCGGGAGAACAGGCCACACTCTTTGACCTCTTCTACGGATACAGAAACTCTCAAAACCATATCCTTTTGATAAGCCTTGTATCCTCAATAATTTCGGAAGTCTGCCTCATGCCGTTTATTGTAATGAATACATCAAATATGATAAACGGTGTTTACGCTCCTATGACTGAATACCTTGTATTCATGGCGGGAATAGCGGCGGCATTCTTCTTAAGGCTTCCAATTGTACAAAGCTTCTTTATCATAATCGACTTCCCTGACTGCACAGGCGTCGATGCACTTAAGCAGAGCATGAAGCTTATGAAAGACAATTATGGGCGATATATCTTATTTATGTTAAGCTACCTCCCCTTATTCGTCTTATCTGTCACAAGCTTTTTCATAGGATTCCTTTGGACGATTCCATACGCCTACTCAGGCAAAGCGGCGTTCTATTTAGAGCTTGCCAAATCAAAAAGAGAACAGTAAAAAATTAAGGCGGTCAGACGACCGCCTTTTGTATTGCCATTTATTGAATCCACTTAAGATATGCGTTGATGAAAGGATCAAGGCCTCCGTCAAGAACTGCATCGACGTTACCTGACTCGGCATTGGTTCTGTGGTCCTTGACCATGGTGTAAGGCTGAAGGACGTAGGACCTGATCTGGTTACCCCAGCCGATATCCTTGACCTCACCTCTGATATCGCTCATTTTCTCAGCGGTTTCCTCCTGCTTTAACATGTAGAGTTTTGCCTTTAACATCTGCATTGCCTTGTCCTTATTCTGGAACTGGCTTCGCTCATTCTGGCAGGTAACTACTATGCCCGTCGGAAGGTGAGTGATTCTGATTGCCGATGAAGTCTTGTTGATGTGCTGACCACCGGCACCGCTTGAACGGTATGTATCTATCCTGATATCATCGTCGTTAATCTCAATATCGATATCTTCCTCAATATCAGGCATAACATCGAGTGATACAAAGGAAGTCTGTCTCTTACCCTGTGCATTGAAAGGCGAGATACGTACTAGTCTGTGTACACCTTTCTCGGATTTAAGATAGCCGTAAGCATTCTCACCGTTTACCTGGAAGGTGATCGACTTGATTCCCGCCTCATCACCGTCAAGTGAGTCTAAAACTTCTACGTCAAATCCCTTTTTCTCTGCCCATCTTGTATACATACGATAAAGCATCTGACACCAGTCGCAGCTCTCCGTTCCGCCTGCTCCGGCGTTTAGTTTGAGGATTGCGTTGTTTTTGTCATACTCTCCGGAAAGGAGGGTGCTTATACGAATCTCCTCAAAGGTATTGATGAAATCGTCAAGTTCCTGTCTGATTTCGGGAATAAGTGAAGCATCGTTCTCCTCATATCCCATCTCGATAAGGGTTAAGATATCATCCTTTTGTCTATAGAGATTGTCGCAAAGTTCCACCGTATCCTTGGTGTTTTTAAGCTCCTTCATAAGCTTGTTGGCTCTGTCGGGCTCATCCCAGAATCCGGGGGCTTCGATTTCCCTCTCAAGCTCCTCGATTCTGTTTTTCTTAACATCAAGGTTTAGTGAATCCTTAACCTCGTTTAAAGGTTCCTCATATGAGAGAATCTCCGTTTTCATCTGGTCTAATTCAACCATATCGTACTCCTTAAAAGAGCCGGCATTTCTGCCGGTTCTTTATTATGCTTTTCTTCCGTGACAGTTTTTAAACTTCTTGCCGCTTCCGCAAGGGCAGGGATCGTTGGGATAAACCTTGGCTTCCATACGCTTAACGGGTGCCTTTGTTGCGGAGTCATCCTTGTTGGTTCCGGTAACCTTAGCAACCTGCTCTCTTTCAACCTTCTGTTCAATCTTGACATGAAGGAGAAGTCTTACGGTCTCTTCCCTGATGTTCTGAGTCATCTCATCGAACATGTCATAGCCCGCCATCTTGTACTCAACAAGGGGATCTCTCTGGCCGTATGCCGCAAGGCCTACGCCCTGACGAAGCTGATCCATGTCATCGATGTGATCCATCCACTTTCTGTCTATAACCTTAAGTAAAATAACTCGCTCTAATTCACGAATAGCTTCGGTATTGGGGAATTCAGCCTCTTTGTTCTTATAAAGGTTAAATGCTTCCTCTTTTAACTGATGCTTAAGGTTATTCTTCTTCTTGGGTTTCTCTACTCTCTCGTAGCTTATGGGTTCAAGAGGAATAGTGGGAAGTAAGAGTTCATTTAACTCTGTGTAATCCCAGTCTCTTGCATCCGCATCATCATTGATACAGATATCCACGCAGTTCTCAGCGATGTTGGTAATCATGTTAAAGATTACGTCACGCATGGACTCGCCGTTAAGAACTTTGGCTCTCTCTTCGTAGATAATCTCACGCTGCTCGTTCATAACCTGATCGTACTCGAGGAGGTTCTTACGAATAGCATAGTTATTGTTCTCTATCTTCTTCTGAGCACCTTCGATGGCTCTTGATAAGGTCTTGTGTTCAATCTCCTGGCCTTCAGGGATTCCGAGTGCATTAAACATTGCAATCATTCTGTCGGAACCAAAGAGTCTCATGAGGTCATCTTCAAGTGAGATGTAGAATCTGGACACACCGGGGTCACCCTGACGTCCGGAACGACCTCTTAACTGGTTATCGATACGTCTGGATTCGTGACGCTCTGTACCGATAATCATAAGACCGCCTGCTGCCTTGGATTCATCGTCAAGCTTGATATCGGTACCACGACCTGCCATGTTGGTTGCGATGGTAACTGCTCCGTGAATACCAGCGTCGGCAACGATTTCTGCCTCCATCTCATGATACTTCGCATTAAGTACTTTATGCTGGATGCCTTCCTTGGTAAGGAGTCGGCTTATCTCTTCGGATGCATCGATATTGATTGTACCTACAAGAACGGGCTGGCCTTTCGCATGGGCTTCCTTAACCGCGTTAACGATAGCCGCAAGTTTCTCTCTCTTGGTCTTATATACCGCATCCTGTAAGTCAATTCTCTGAACGGGACGGTTGGTGGGAACCACTACTACGTCCATTCCGTAGATATCTCTGAACTCTCGCTCCTCTGTAAGAGCTGTACCTGTCATTCCGGCTTTCTTCTCAAACTTATTAAAGAAGTTCTGGAAAGTAATTGTAGCAAGAGTCTTACTCTCTCTCTTAACCTTAACGTGCTCTTTTGCCTCGATTGCCTGATGGAGACCGTCGGAATAACGACGTCCGGGCATTACACGTCCTGTAAACTCATCAACGATAAGAACCTGATCGTCTCTTACGATATAGTCCTGGTCCTTAAACATAAGGTTGTGAGCTCTTAGGGCGAGAATAATGTTATGCTGAATATCAAGGTTCTCAGGGTCTGCAAAGTTCTCGATATGGAAGAATCTCTCAACCTTGGCAACACCTTCGGCGGTAAGGTTAACAACCTTATCCTTCTCATTTACGATGAAGTCTCCGGTCTCCTCCTGCTCGATACCCATGATGATATCCATCTTGGACTGCTCTTCAAGGTCCTTACCACGCTTCATCTGTCTTGCGAGAATATCGCAGGCTTCATAAAGGCTTGTGGACTTGGATGACTGACCGGAAATAATAAGAGGGGTTCTCGCTTCATCGATAAGAACCGAGTCGACCTCATCGATGATTGCATAGTGAAGACCTCTTAAAACGAGGTTGTTCTTGTAAACAACCATGTTGTCTCTAAGGTAATCGAAACCAAGCTCGTTGTTGGTTACGTATGTGATATCGCAGTTATAAGCTTCCTGTCTTTCAGAAGGTGTCATCGAGTTAAGTACAACACCGACTTTAAGTCCGAGGAATTCATGTACCTGACCCATCCACTCGGCGTCACGCTTTGCAAGGTAATCGTTTACTGTTACGACGTGAACACCCTTGCCCTCAAGTGCGTTAAGGTACGCGGGACAGGTGGAAACAAGTGTCTTACCTTCACCTGTTCTCATCTCAGGGATACGACCCTGGTGAAGGATGATACCACCGATAAGCTGTACACGGAAATGCTCCATGTTAAGCACTCTCTTTGCTGCCTCTCTCACAACGGCGAATGCCTCGGGAAGAAGGTCATCAAGAGTCTCGCCTTCAGCAAGTCTCTTCTTAAACTCGGGAGTCTTGGCCTTTAATTCCTCATCGCTTAATGCCTGCATTGCAGGACGTAATGCCTCAATCTTGTCAGCGATAGGATAGATTCTCTTAAGCTCTCTCTCCGAGTGAGTGCCAAATATTTTATCTGCTAAACTCATTGTAAAAATGCTCCTTTATATTAACCGAAAAACGGTTGTCGGCAATTTAAGCCTAAAGGATATTTTAACAGATAAGAGCCTATACTTCAACTGATGTATAGGCTCCAAAAAATTAAGTTTTTGTAAATTTTCTTCTGTGAACGAGTCCGAGCCATGCGGCCTTTCTCTCGGCTTCCGCCCTGTTCTTGGCTCCAAGCTTCCTGTAGATGTTGCGGTTATGCTTCTTTAAGCCGTCGTAAGTAATGTCCAGTTCCTCACAGATATCTTCCATCGACATTCCTCTGCAAAGCATCGAAAGAATAACCGTTTCTCTCTTTGTAAGGCTTAC
>JAGACI010000092.1 GCA_017614185.1 Lachnospiraceae bacterium
AGCTGCTCTCCTTCAGGGAAGAGGCAAACCTCTTCTGAATCGGCATCTGCTTCGGCGTGAACCTTAACGATAGAATCCTTAACGATTGCAAGTCTCTTACCAACCTGCTTGGCAAGGTCTACTGCATCGTCGCCGGTTACACAATATTCACCTTTGACATATCCTTCAACAGTTCCGGACTTGATTAAGTACCATCCGTTCTCTTCGCCGAGAAACTCTCCGACTGAGTCGTCGTAAAGCTTACCGACTACATTACCTTCTATAGAAGATTTATCTCTTATATTTACATATTGATCAACCTGTGCAATAACAAGGTTCTTGAAGCCTTCTTCCTCGGTGATTACCTTGTCGGATGAAGCAACTTCCTTCGAGTTAATGGATGTGAGAGCCAAAGGATCGATGGTCTCTTCAATCTTGACATTGGCATCATCACTCTTTAACTCTTCAAGTGATGCTCCCTTGCTTATTGTAAGGTTAATGCCTCCGGAGGGTAACACTTTGTTAACTCCGGCGGCTTGTGCAGTTATATTGAATGCAGAAAACGTCATTGCCAGAACCATAAGGCCTGATGCCGTCTTCACAAGCTTTCTTCTCATATACTCTCCTGTGATGCTTTTCAGATTCATTTGTTACAAATTTGTTACAACCATATCTACTATAGCATCCGTCGGTAGCTTTGTCAAATCAGACACTTATATGATTAAATGCACTTGTTGCCGCATTTGCGCCATCTGCTACTGCGGTGATGACCTGACGTAACATCTTCTTACGGCAGTCACCGGCTGCGTAAATGCCGGGAGCCGATGTTACACACGTCTCATCTGCAAGGATGTATCCCGCAGGATCCATCTTCACTATATCCTTGAAAAGCTCGGTATCGGGGTGGATTCCTACTGCAATAAATACCGCGTCTGTAGCAATCTCTTTCTCCTCACCGGTTTTTACATCTTTAATAAGGAAACTCTTAACGTTATCTTCTCCCTTAATCTCCACGGGAACATGGCTCCAAAGAACTTCCACGTTTGGAAGGGCAAGGAGTGCATCCTGTAAAGACTTGGCAGCTCTAAGTTCATCTCTTCTGTGAATTAGGTAAACCTTGCTGCAGCCCTTGGCAAGAAAGATTGCATCTTCAACAGCAACGTCACCGCCGCCCACGACACAGGCAACCCTGTTTCTGAAGAATGCTCCGTCACATGTAGCACAGTACGAAACTCCCATTCCCGTAAGTTCTTCCTCTCCGGGTACGCCAAGGAGTGCGTGATGTGCTCCAGTCGCAAGGATTACTGTCTTTGCCTGGTATTCGTTCTGATTGGTCTTAACAATCTTGACGCTTCCGCTGTCGGCAACGCTTATTACCTCTTCTTCGACAAAGGGAGCTCCAAGTTTCTCCGCATGTGCCCTGAAGGTCTCTCCCATATCCCAGCCGCTTATTCCGGGGAGTCCGAGATAGTTGTCAACCTCATAGGTATTAAGTATCTGACCTCCGCTTACCGGCTGTTTCTCTATTACCAGAATATCCATTCCCGCTCTCTTGCCGTAAACTGCGGCAGAAAGGCCTGCGGGACCTGATCCTATTATTATACAATCGTACATTGGGTGCTCCTTTCTAAACAACTCTTTGTGTTTTCAAAGTTAAACCCCACAATATATAGTATATCAGTCTGTACCGCCATTTTCAATCAATAAATGACTTTATACCTTCATAGATGTCGTCAGGATCCGGCGGGCAGCCTTTAACATAGTGGTCAAAAAGTCTGGTGCAGTTTCCTATTCCAAACTTTCCTGTCTTACCCCTGTATCCCTGACCTATACATATCTTTTCGTCAAGCTTATCAAGTATTCCTTCCTCTTCAAGCCTTGATAAAGCTTCCATTAAGCTTTCATAGCAGGCTGAACATGTATCCACGTCCTCTGCCTTGTCTTTTAACTTAAGGATACTGTGTGACTTGGGTAACAGTTCTTTCTTCTCCGTTCCGTCACCCTCCAATGTCTTAAGTTTGAGAGTCTTAAGGTTTGCCGAACCGACTCCTTTTTCTTCCGAGATTTTAATATAAGGAACATCATCAAGTGTGTAACCCATAAGTTCTGCAAAATAGGCATCGATAAGAACTGGATCTCTTCCTGCCATTACGCAGTCTGTGTAATAGGGGTTTCCGCCGCCTTCACTCACCAGATCTCCGCAGATATGGTCGACCACGATGAAGTCCTGCTTAAGGCATGTGTTAAGAATCGCAATCGGCTCATGAAGCCCCAATGAGTGGAATCTTCTTTTTTCAGAGTTCGGAATAAGACCCTTAAGATTCTTTAAGGCTCCCGTTACGTTAGTCTGACAGTGTCCCTTTAACACCGGTACATTAATAAGGAAGTCGACATCCTGCATGCATTTGCAGATATTGACCTTATAGCCGTTCTTGTCGATTTCAACGCCCTGTTCTTTCTGCGTGTCAACAAGTCTAACGCCATACTCCTTGGAAAGCGCATTATATCCGCAGTACTCAAATGATTCCTCGGTCTTGTCACCGACCCACGAGCCTTCGATTATGCTTATATCGTCAAAACCTGCATTCTTTAAGTACTCGATTATACCCGCAACAACCTCCGGATGAGTTGTCGCACCAAACTCTGCAGGTGAAGGAGATACAAGGTTTGGCTTAATGCCTATTCTGTCTCCCTTCTTAATAAGCGTATCAAGGCCGCTTTCCCTAAGAAGCTTTAAAGTCATCTCCTTATAATCTTTGCCGTATATCCTGTAAATCTCGTTTAATTCCATGATTTGTCTCCTATAGGACCTATAATAACAAAAAGATGGCAGGTTTGTTAACCTGCCATCCGAAGATTTAATAAAAGTTTTATGCTTTGTTTATTTTATGTTTGCGAACGCCTGCTCAAGATCGTCAATCAAATCTCTTGCATCTTCAAGTCCGCATGAGAGTCTGATAAGACCTGCGGGGATTCCTGCATCCTTAAGCTGCTCGTCTGTAAGCTGACGATGAGTAGATGTGGCAGGGTTTAAGCAACAGCTTCTTGCATCTGCAACGTGTGTCTCGATAGCAACAAGCTTTAGGCCTTTCATGAATGCCTCGGCAGCCTTTCTGCCGCCCGCAAGTTCAAACGATACTACGCCGCATCCGCCTTCGGGAAGATATTTCTTCGCTCTCTCATAATACTTGTCTGTAGGAAGTCCTGAGTATGTAACGCTTGTAACCTCGGGACGCTTTGAAAGATATTCCGCAACTTTCTGTCCGTTCTCGGCATGACGTTTCATTCTAACATGTAAGGACTCAAGTCCAAGGTTAAGATAGAAAGCATTCTGAGGACTCTGGATGCAACCAAGATCTCTCATAAGCTGTGCTGTACACTTGGTGATGAATGCACCTTCCTTGCCAAATTTCTCGGCATAAGTAATTCCATGATAGGAATCATCGGGAGTGCAAAGTCCGGGGAACTTGTCAGCATGAGCCATCCAGTCAAACTTGCCGGAATCAATGATTGCACCGCCTACGCCTACGCCGTGGCCATCCATGTACTTGGTTGTTGAATGTGTAACGATGTCACATCCCCACTCGATAGGTCTGCAGTGAACGGGGGTGGCAAATGTATTGTCCATTATAAGGGGCACACCGTGAGCGTGCGCAACCTTTGCAAAAAGCTCGATATCAAGAACCGTAAGAGCAGGATTGGCGATTGTCTCACCAAATACTGCCTTAGTATTGGGCTTGAATGCCGCATTTAACTCTTCTTCAGTCGCATCGGGAGATACAAAAGTTACCTCGATTCCCATCTTGGGAAGTGTAACTGCGAAAAGGTTGAATGTTCCGCCATAGATGGAAGATGAGCATACAAAGTGACCACCGTTCTCACAAAGGCAGAAAATTGCAAAGAAGTTAGCAGCCTGTCCTGAAGAGGTAAGCATTGCAGCCGTACCGCCTTCCATGTCGGCAATCTTTGCTGCTACATAGTCGTTTGTAGGGTTCTGGAGTCTTGTGTAGAAATATCCTGAAGCCTCCAAGTCAAAAAGCTTACCCATGTGCTCGCTTGTATCATATTTAAAAGTGGTGGACTGGATTATAGGTACCTGTCTGGGCTCTCCGTTGCCTGGTCTGTATCCTGACTGCACGCACTTTGTATCAATTCTAAAATCACTCATCACTTATACCTCCGTAAACGTTCAAGAAGTATTATATAACATCCTTTTTCGGTTTACTACATTAAATCGCAAAAAATTAATTGCCAAGAAGCATTCTGTCGTTATCAAGTGCTTCTCCGGATATCTCCTTAAATCTCTGAAGGAGATCCTGAACCGTCATTCCCTTTCTCTCATCACCGGAGACATCGAGAATGATTTTACCCTGATTCATCATGATGGTTCTGGTGCCAAGTTCAAGCGCCGAATTCATGTTGTGGGTAATCATAAGGCACGCAAGCTTCTCTCTCTCAACAACATCCTTGGTAATTGCAAGTACCTTGTCAGCTGTCGCGGGATCAAGTGCCGCCGTGTGCTCATCAAGCAAAAGAAGGCTGGGGGGATTAATTGTGGCCATAAGAAGGGTTACCGCCTGTCTCTGTCCACCCGAAAGAAGGCCCATGGGCTGCTTCATCCTGTCCTCAAGTCCCATTCCAAGCTGTCTTAACAAGTCTTTGAACTCTTCTCTTTGCTTATGGCTTATTCTCGAAAGCCATCCGCCTCTTCCGGCTGCAAGAGTAAGGTTCTCTTCTATAGTCATGCCTGCCGCAGTACCTCTTAAGGGATCCTGAAAAAGTCTTCCGATTTTGACTGCCCTTAAGTGCTCCGGCATAAGCGTTATATCCGTATCATCAAGAAAAATCTGACCGCTGTCGGTGACAAAATCACCTGCGATTGCGTTGAACAATGTCGATTTACCGGCACCGTTTGCGCCGATAACCGTTATAAATTCGCCGTCCTTAACCTCAAGACTTAAATCATCGATTGCAAGCTTTGCATTGACGGTTCCGGGATTAAATGTTTTGGAAATATTTTCAATTCTAAGCATTATCTTCCCTCCCTTCCTGCATTTGCTTTACGAAGAGCCATTCTTCTCTTTAACAGAGGGAACTGTCTCTTAAGGTAAGGCGTACTGATTGCGATTATTACTATCACGGACGAAACCAGTTTAAGCATGTATGCGGGCATGTTAAATCTGAGTGCCACCGTGTATACAAGTCTGAAAAGAAATGCACCGATTACCGCGCCGATTGCCTTTCTGGTAATTCCACCCTTCGGAATGATAACGCCGCCGATAAGAAGCGAAGCGAGGGCAATAGTAACCATACCCGAACCTATGTCGATGTTAACCGACTTCTGGCTCTGGGCGAGAAGGCATCCGCTAAGTGCCGTAAAAGCATTGGCGATGCAGAGTCCTACGATTGTTGTGAATGCGGGGTTAATCGATGATGATTTGACCATGTCTGGGTTGTTACCCGTTGCACGGATTGCAAGACCGAGTCTTGTTTTTAAGAAAAATGAAAGGAATACTACTACGATAAGAACCGCAGCTGCCGCAATTATAAGCTTGTAGCTTCCGGCCAAAGCAGTTCCCGAAAGTTTCTCTTTTAATATAGTAAAAACAGTATCCGTCTTGTTCATGTTAAGGAGCGAAGAATTGCCCATTATAGCGATGTTGACGGAGTACCATGCCGTGTTGACGATAATACCTGCAAGAAGGCTTTCAACGCCCATCTTGGTTTGGAGAAAAGCGACAACGAGGCCGGAAAGCATTCCGGCCGCAATTGCTGCAGGTATTGATAAATATGGATGACCGGATATGGCCACCACCGCTCCGACCGTAGCACCCATGGTAAAACAACCATCGGTTGAAAGGTCGCAGACATTAAGCATCGAGTAGCTTAAGTATAAAGCAAGTACCGTAAGAGCTGAGAAAAGTCCCAGTTCAAGAGCGGTCTGTATCAGTGGTCCCATATCCGAAAAGCTCATATTATTTCTCCTAAATTAGCGATTATTCGAAGCTCTCAGCTGTCTTGATTTCAACAACCTTTGTGCAGTAAGGCTCGAATGTTGTCTTAACTTCGTCAAATGACAAACCAATTTTATCACAAATATCTGTGTTTACGGTAGCTGTTCCGTTATCAAATGTCATAACGGGTGTTGATGCGGGAGCGGAACCGTCAAGTAAGATCTTTGCAATCATGTTTGCTGTCTCTACACCAAGGTTAGCGTAGTCAACGCCGTATCCGAGGAATGCGCCGTTTAATGCGAATGAGTCAGCTCCTGCATAGTGAAGGATTCCTGCGTCTGCAAGCTTCTCATAGATTGAAAGCTCAGCTGTCATGATTGTGTTATCGGAAGGAGTGAAGATTGCTTCTACTCCGTCAGCGATGAAAGCATCTACTGCAAGTGAAACTTCATCAACGTTTGTTCCTGTATGCTCAACGTACTCAACGCCCTTCTTGTCAAGGTATTCCTTAGCCTGAGCGATTGCTGTTGTTGAAGAATCCTGTCCTACGTCATAAAGAAGACCAACCTTTGCGATATCGGGGTTCTGTGCGAAGATAAGGTTCATAACAGCATTTGTGTCAAGGTAATCGGATGTACCTGTGATGTTTGCTCCGGGAGCTTCCATTGACTCAACAAGGCCTACACCAAGGGGATCTGAAACTGCAGCGAATACAACAGGAGTCTTGGAATCCTCTGTTGCTGCCTGCATGCTCATTGCAACGGGTGTAGCAACACCGACCATGAGGTCAACGTTGTCTGCCTCGAAGTTTGCAATAATCTGTGAAAGAACGTTTGAATCTGCGTTACAGTTATCGTACTCGATGTTAAACTTAACATTCTTGTCTTTTGCGATTGCATCGAGCTGATTCTGAATGTTGTCGCAAATCTGATTTAATGAAGCGTCGTCTACGAAGTTACAGATACCGATTGTGTACTCTGCAGCTGCTTCTGCCTCTTCTGTGGTTTCTGCTGTCTCAGCTGTCTCAGCTGTTTCTGTGGAAGCTGCGTCATTCTTTGTCTCTGCTGCAGCCTCGCCGCATGCGCAAAGGCCAAGTACCATGGTCATTGCTGTTAAGATTGCTACGATTTTCTTTTTCATAAAATTTCCTCTTTCTGCGCCTTTTGGCGACTTTTAAGTGTTTTCCCCGGGACAGGTATTTTTGAAAATTAAAAGACCCATCCCTGCAGTCTCTCTGCTGGGACAGGTCGTAAAGTCTACCTGCGGTGCCACCCGGCTTGGTGTATTAACACCCACTTAGTGCATACTGTCATATGCAAAACTTTGATCACGAAGGTTTTACTCCGTCTTCCATACTCTGCAAACGCATTTCCGGTCGCCCTCAGAAGTCCATTCAGCCAAGCACTTAATGCTGCAATCCCACCACCTGCAGCTCTCTGTGAAGAAGCCCGCTTTGCTTACTCACTCTTCATCATTGGTTTAAAGAGAAGTTAACACAGGTTTATAACCCATGTCAAGTACTTTTTTGAATTAAACTGTTAAAGCCGTTAAACAAGCTTTAAAAGATCCCTGATATCATCTATGATTACCTCTGCTCCGGCTTCCTCAAGCTCCGCTCTTTTAGATATTCCGTAAGTAACGGCACAAGTGTGAATGCCGGCACTCTTACCCATGCCGATATCATAGGGGGTATCACCTACTACAATTGCCTCATCGGGATTAATGTTCAAATCCTTTAAGGTACGAAGTACAGGTTCGGGATCAGGTTTATGCTTCTTCGTATCATCTGCGCCCAAAGCATACGGGAACAGTTCTGACATACCCCAGCTTTTAAGGAAGTCCCTTAAGGAAGCGTTGTTTCTGGAACTTGCGATGCTTCGCATTATCCCTCTTTCGGATAGCTCGTTAACAACTTCTTTCACTCCGGGGAAAACCGTCGGAGGATACTCCTCCTTGGTTCTTGCAAACTCATCTCTAGCCACGTCTATGCACCTTTTTATCATCTTATCGGACATATCGGGAAAGAGGAGTCTGTAACCTTTATCAGCCGGGAGACCTATTGTCGAAGCGCACGCTTCATCATCTCTTACAGGAAGCCCCAATTTTCTCATTGTGGCCTGCTTGGATAACACAATAGCCTTCCTTGTATCG
>JAGACI010000093.1 GCA_017614185.1 Lachnospiraceae bacterium
GGACAAGGTATATACTCACATAACCATGGTCACAACCAACATCGCAGACACAGTTACCGATGGTAACCATGTCTGCGACACTTTGTAATCTCTTTGTCAAAACCAAATCATTCATTGAATCAGTCCCGATAGTTTTATTTTAGATATTAGTCAAGATAATCCTTAAGCTTACGGCTTCTTGAAGGGTGACGAAGCTTTCTCAATGCCTTTGCTTCAATCTGTCTGATACGTTCACGTGTTACGTTGAACTCTTTACCAACTTCCTCAAGAGTTCTGGCGCGTCCGTCATCAAGGCCGAAACGAAGTCTTAATACCTTCTGCTCTCTGTCTGTAAGAGTGTTCAATACTTCCACAAGCTGCTCCTTAAGGAGTGTAAAGGAAGCTGCATCTGCAGGAACGGGTACGTTATCGTCCTGGATGAAATCGCCAAGATGGCTGTCTTCCTCTTCACCGATAGGTGTCTCAAGTGAAACAGGCTCCTGTGAAATCTTAAGAATCTCTCTTACTCTCTCAACAGGCATCTTCATCTCCTCAGCAATCTCCTCGGGAGAAGGCTCACGTCCGAGCTCCTGAAGAAGCTGACGGGAAACTCTGATAAGCTTGTTGATTGTCTCAACCATATGTACAGGAATACGAATTGTTCTTGCCTGATCGGCGATAGCTCTGGTGATAGCCTGACGGATCCACCATGTAGCGTATGTGGAGAACTTATATCCCTTTCTGTAATCGAACTTCTCTACTGCCTTGATAAGACCTAAGTTACCTTCCTGAATAAGATCAAGGAAAAGCATTCCACGGCCTACATATCTCTTGGCAATACTTACAACAAGTCGAAGGTTTGCTTCTGCAAGACGCTTCTTGGCCTCGTTGTCACCCTCCTCCATTCTCTTTGCGAGTTCAATCTCTTCCTCGGCCGAAAGAAGGGGAACCTTACCGATTTCCTTAAGGTAAAGTCTTACGGGGTCCTCAATGCTTACGCCGTCGGGAACGGAAAGGTCGATGTTCTCTACATCAACTTCCTCCTCGTCGGATAAATCAATATCTTCCTCGTCTATCTCGTCTTCATCATCTGACATCTTGAGAATATCGATACCTTCGTTCTCAAGACGCTCTGTCATCTTATCGATTTCTTCATCTTCAAGTTCCAGGTCTGCCAAAGCATCCTGAATCTCTGCGTAGTCAAGAATGTTCTTGGTTTTCTTCTTCTTTGCAAGTGCAAGTAGCTCCTTAAACTTCTCCTCAAATCTGGCCTGCATTGCTTCGTCCATCTTTAAAACCTCTCAATCTTCTTAATTATTTTCTACTGACGTAGAACTATGGGATGTCTGCGTAACTCTTCAAGAGCTTTCTTGCCGTCCATAAAGCGCTGCAGAGCTCCCATGTCACTCCCCATATCGGCGGAAGCAGCCAGATTGCTGTCTTCCTTAATGCCGGTTATTATTTCGTTAAATGCTTTCTGTTTCTCTCCGTTGCTTTCCGGATTCTCAGCAAGTCCTGCGTTAAACGCCGCAGCTACACGCCTCTGGTCCTCCTCATCCTCGAAAAGGCTCACAATGGATGCCGGATTAAAGCTTCCGGTCTTTTCAAGTGATTCGTAGGCTCTCTCGGCCACCGTTTTGTACATGGGATCCGTAAAGTCTTCGGGAGTTACATATTTTTTGACCGTTGTAAAAAGATCGGGCTCCTCCGAAAGCCATGTGATAAGAAGTCTTTGTCTTCTGGCTTCGGCGCTTTCCTTCTCCTTTGCCTGTATGGCCTGTCTGGGCCTTTCTACAGGCTTGGCGAAACCGGTCTTGGCAGCATAGCTTAACACCAGTTTCCTTAAGTTGTCAAATCCGATGTGATACTTATCGGCAACGGCCTGAATATAATTCTCTCTCTCGACCTCTTCCTCGAACTCGCATAATTTCTTCGCGATTTCTCTGTGGAATTTGGTCTTTTCTTCGGGATCCGAAAGGTTGAATCCGCTCTCGAGAATCCTGATTTCAAAGAAAAAGCTGTTCTCCGCGGAATCGATTCTCTCCTGAAAAGCTTCAGTGCCGTATGTTTTGCAAAATTCATCGGGGTCCTTGCAAGGTTTAAGATTAATAACCTTTCCGGATAACCCTGCCTCCCTCAAAAGCCCGATGGCTCTAAGGGCAGCCTTGGTACCTGCGCCGTCCGAATCGTACGCAAGAAGCACCGTATCTGTATATCTTTTAAGCAGTGTCGCCTGTTCAACCGTAAAGGCTGTTCCAAGAGATGCGACTGCCTGTGAAAAACCGGCCTGATGCATGGATATTACATCCATATAGCCTTCGCATAAGATAAAGTTTCCTTTGCGGGAAGTACGTGCAAAATTAAGGCCGAAAAGATTTCTTCTCTTATCAAAAATCGGAGTCTCGGGAGAGTTTAAATACTTGGGTTCTCCGTCTCCCATTACTCTTCCTCCAAAGCCGATAACACGATGGTTGATATCCTGAATCGGGAACATTACCCTGTTCCAGAAGATATCGTGAAGCCCCATCTTCTCGTTAAAGCTTGCAAGACCAACCTCCTTAATAAGGTTGTCTTCATAGCCCTTGCTTCGAAGGTATTTGATGAGCGCATCGCTTGACTTTAAGGAGTATCCTAAGCCAAACTTCTGCATTGTCTCATCCGTAAGTTCTCTCTTTTTAAGATAGTTAAGTCCCGTCTGTCCCTGAGGGGATCTTAACTGATAGTAGAAAAACTTGGCTGCTTCCTTATTGACCGCAAGAAGCCTCTGCCTGTGAGTTTCTCTTTCTTTATATTCCTTACTCTCGCTTACCTGAGGAAGTGCGACACCCGCTCTGTCTGCAAGATGCCTTACTGCCTCTCCGAAAGTGAAGTTCTCATAGTTCATTATGAAGGAAAAAACATTTCCTCCGGCTCCGCATCCGAAGCAGTGATAAATCTGCTTGGTCTGTGATACAGAAAATGAAGGGGTTTTCTCATTGTGAAAAGGGCATAAGCCAAAATAAGTACTGCCCTTCTTCTGAAGGCGCACATACCCGGAGATAACGTCCACTATATCACTTTTCTGTCGAACTTCCTCGACAATTTCCTCCGGATAGTACATGCTTCCCCCTTCTTTTCTTCTATTCTAGTATTGCCATGACTTCGGAATGAAAAGTTCCTCATACTTGGCTGTTGCGTATCTGTCTGTCATGCAGGAGATATAGTCGCATACAAGCTGTTCCTTGGAGTCACCTTTATCAAGAAGTACCTTAAACTCTCTGGGCAGATTATCGAAATTCTCAAGATAATACTCGTACATCGTCTCGACGAGTCTCTCTGCCTTTCCTTCCTCGGCTTTGGCTGTCTTGTTCTGATAGATATTCTCAAACATCCATGCCCTTAATTCCTTCATGGCCCCCGCCACTTCTTCGGACATCGATATATCATCCTTACCATATGAGTTGGTAACTATGTCATGGATAAAATGATCAAGCCTCTTACCCGTTGTGTCACCTATGGTTCTTCTTATGTTCAAAGGCACATCGGCTTCCTTGCAGATGCCGCCTCTTATCGCATCATCCATGTCGTGATGAATGTAAGCAATCTTATCGGATAATCTTACAATCTTTCCTTCAAGGGTATGAGGCGTTCCGCTTGTCTGGTGATTTAAGATTCCGTCTCTTACCTCCATTGTAAGGTTAAGTCCCTGACCGTCCTTCTCAAGTACGTCGACAACCCTTAAGCTCTGATTAACATGGTCAAATCCGTAAGGGCAGACACGACTTAGCGCCCTCTCTCCGGCGTGACCGAAAGGAGTATGTCCAAGGTCATGACCGAGAGCCATCGCTTCAACCAGATCTTCGTTTAAGCGAAGTGCCTTTGCAATGGTTCTTGCGTTCTGTGATACCTCAAGTGTATGTGTAAGACGGGTTCTGTAGTGATCACCCTCCGGTGATAAAAAAACCTGCGTCTTATCCTTAAGTCTTCTGAATGACTTGGAATGAAGTATTCTGTCTCTGTCTCTTTGAAAAACAGGCCTTATGTCGCATTGAGGCTCATCGCGAAGCCTCCCCTTCGAATTCATGCTAAGGGTAGCATAGGGCGAGAGATATTCCTTTTCGTATTTCTCCAGATCTTCCCTGATGCTCATTAGTCACCCTCCAATAATGAGAAGTAAAAAATTACCGTACAAGTATAATATTCAACGCGCTAAAGTGATTTCCTTTTTTGTTTAAAAAATTTTAAAAATTTATTTTTACAAATCAGATAAAAGGATTATAAAAGCGCGAACCGTCTCTGAAAGTCACTATCAAAGCTATGGCACAAAAGATTACAGTAAACACGATTACCGCATAATCAGAGGCTTTTAATGGCCTTGCCGAATACCATGTTCTCTTCTTATTCTTGCCAAATCCTCTAAGCTCCATTGCATTTGCAATGACATCAATTCTGTCCATTGATGAAAAAACAAGCGGGAAAATAATCGCGGTTATGTTCTTAATCCTCTTTGAAAAGGTTGCCTTGGAGGACATATCGATTCCTCTTGCCTCCTGGGCATTCTTGATTTCTTTAAAATCATCCTGAACATCGGGGATATATCTCAGTGTCAGTGCGAGCGCATAGCCTACCTTGTAGCTTACACCTATGCGGTTAAGACTTGCCGCAAACTCCGAGGGGTTCGTGGTTGTAATAAACATAAATACCGCGGGCACAACCGTTAAGTATTTAAGCATTACATTCGCCTCGTAAAAAAGCTGCTCTGCCGTAACGTCATATTTACCGAATAAATGTGTCAAAACCGTTCTCGTGCCATAAATAAGTGTTCCCTGGTCAGGCGAGAAAAAGAAGATTGCGATAAGGTTAACCGTCAGGAAAAACAGGATAAACTTAAACACGGTACCCACCTGTCTCCACTCAGTCTTGGAGACTGCGTAGATGATGACTGAACCGACAAGCATTATGATAAGAATTCTTGTGTCGTAGGAAAGCATGGCTGTGATGGACCAAAGCAGGAAAAAGATTAACTTCGTAACACCGCTTAGCGCATGAATCCATGTATCCTTTTCTTCAAAACTTAAGACTCTCGAGGACATCAGTTAATCGCCTCCTGTCTTTTTAATCTGTCTTCGTAAATGAAGCACTCAACAAACCTTGTGGGATCTTCGATACCGCACTTTAAGGCAAGGTCATAAAGCGAAGTCTTCTTAAGGTATGCCTTATCCGATACAGCCTCGTTGGTAAGAACCTTTGCGGGTGTGGTATCAGCGAGAAGTTCGCCGTCTGCAATAACCAGTGCTCTGTCCGTATATTCAAGCATAAGGTGCATATCGTGAGTAATCATTACGATTGTTATGCCCTTTTCCTTGTTAATCTTACGAAGAAACTCCATAATCTCAGTGTAATGTCTGTAATCCTGTCCGGCTGTGGGCTCATCGAGAATAATAATCTCAGGATTCATTACAAGAATTGAAGCTATTGTAACTCTCTTCTTCTGGCCAAAGCTTAATGCTGAAATGGGCCAGTTTCTGAATGGATAGAGGCCGCAGATTTTAAGAGTCTCGTAGACTCTTTCTTTAATCTCTTCTTCAGGAACGCCTCTTAC
>JAGACI010000094.1 GCA_017614185.1 Lachnospiraceae bacterium
AGAATTCTGTCCAAAGGCATTACTTCAAGTGCCTCTCTTAGTTTCTTTCCATTCTTAAAGGTGAGAACCCCACCAATTCCAAAGTAAAAGCCCAGCTTATTAACAAGCTGCGCAGTCTCCTTAGTATATGAATAGCAGTGCATTACGCCGCCTTCTTCATACGGTCCTTCCTCAAAGAGGATATCCATTGTATCTTTAGCTGCTTCTCTTGAATGTATTATAATAGGAAGTTTTACTTTCTTGGCTAACCTGATTTGCTTTCTGAAAGCTTCTTTTTGTATGTCTCTGGCCACATTGTCCCAGTAGTAATCAAGACCGATCTCGCCTATTGCGACAACCTTTTCATCCTTTGATAATTCCTCAAGTCTATTAAGGCTTTCCTCGTTAATCTCATCGCAGTCGTCAGGATGAACTCCTATTGCAGCATAAAAATAGGGATACTCATGTGCAAGTTTAACCGATTCCTCGGTACTTTTCATGTCTGCCCCGACATTGATGACTTTCTCTATGTTGTTTAGAGGAAGTGATTTTATAAGTTCATCTCTGTCTTCATTGAACGCATCATCATTGTAATGCGCATGGGTATCGATAATCATTGTTCAAAACCTCATTTTCCTTGACACATTCAGTATCTTTAGAGTATTATTTTAATGTTGCAAAACGGGGTGTGGCTCAGCTTGGTAGAGCGCTACGTTCGGGACGTAGAGGCCGCGTGTTCGAATCACGTCACCCCGATTCAGCAGATAAAGGATTCCGAGATTCGGAATCCTTTTTCTTTGCCATTGTTCTAAACTTTTTCTAAACTTTCCCTAATTATAACACAGATTCTTTTACTTCCCTACTTTAGGAAAGAGGTTGGCTTTCTTAAGCGCAGGTCTTAATGCAACGTAAAGTACGATTGCGAGTGCACCGTTAATAACTGCATTGATAAGCGATGTGTAGAAAGTCGTCAGAGCCAAAAGAGCCTTGGTAGCCTTATCAACATCGGGGATAAGGATGGTGTACCATACATACTTAAGTGCGGGCTCGAAGATGCTGTTAAAAACCAACGCCGCAAAAGCTGAGATAGCTACCCACTTTATAATGTATGCTTTCTTGTGCTCTTCGGAAATCTTTGCAATCTTGTGTGCCAGGAGGCCGACAATAAGGCCGATTACAAGCTTTGTGATAAATGTTCTGGGAGCTGACGCCGCATATCCGCCGAGGATATCTGCGAGTGTAAGTCCCACAGCTCCGGCAAGTCCGCCATATACTCCGCCAAGCAGCAATGCTCCGAGAACTACAAATGCGTTACCGAGGTGAATCTTGGTACCGGATGCGTTGATGGCGGGGAATACTGCATATCCCACATAGCAGAGAGCTGCCATCAATCCGGAATAGGTTAATTTTTTAATGCTCTCATTTTTCATAATTTTTCTCCTTCATATTACGTCTTATTGACTTTTGAACTGACCATAATATATCATTGGTTTGGTAGCATTAAAACTATCAGAAATAGATTTTTTTATAAGGCCAGATTTTATTGGGGTAAAGAATGGAAAAAGCAAAAAGATATTTGGAAGTATATGAATCGGTAAAAGAAGACATCATCAAAGGGCGCTACCCGGTGGGAACGAAGCTTCCTTCAAAACGTGTTATGGCTGAGGCAAAAGGCATGAGCCTTGTTACAATCGAGCACGCTTATGAACTCTTAGCCGAAGAAGGTTATATTTTTACTAAAGAAAAAAGCGGTTACTTCGTCTCCTTCGATGACAGTGAAATATACACCGGTATAAAAAAGCGAAGACTTGAAGCCCTAGTTCGTGCTCCCATGGCTCACACATCAGATAACGCACCGGGGTTTTCCTATTCCATTTATGCAAAAACCGTCAGGAAGGTTCTTAGCGAGTACGGCGATTACATTATGAACAAGTCTGCAAAAAACGGAACCGAAGAGCTTAGAAGCGCGATTGCCGATTATCTTTTAAGATCAAAGCGACTGGAAGTTTCTCCGGACCAGATCATTATCGGAGCAGGAGCAGAGTACCTCTACGGCCTTATCGTGCAAACCTTTGGCCAGGACACGATCTATGGCGTTGAGAGCCCTTCATATCAAAAGATTGCAAAGGTTTATACCTCAGGCGGCGGCAATGTTAAAATGCTTAAACTTGGCAAAGATGGAATCGAAAGCGAAGAGCTTTGGAATAATAAAATAAAACTGCTCCACATAACACCCTACCGGAGTTTCCCCAGCGGAGTTACGGCATCGGCCGGTAAAAAGCGCGAATACCTTAAATGGAGCAGAATGAATGACACATATATAGTGGAGGATGATTTTGAATCTGAATTTACTCCTTCGAGAAAACCCGAGGAGACAATATTCTCTCTGGATAATGAAGGACGTGTTATATATGTAAATACCTTTACGAAAACAATCGGAAGTTTCTCAAGGTGTGCCTACATGGTTCTTCCCTTAAATCTGCTTACTCTTTTTACCGAGAAAACAGGCTTCTATGAGTGTCCGGTACCGACCCTCGATCAGCTCGTTATCGCTAACCTGCTTGACGGCGGCGATTTCGAAAGACACATAAATCGTGTGAGAAGGTTTAACCGATTACATCACTGAGTTTCTTCCCATAAAGAAAATCATGAGTAAGCTTGTCATACTCTTCCCATAAAGGCAGAGTCTGGCAGGCTTTTTTCCTGGGGCATTCATACTTTTCGTCTGCAAGACAGGCAACAGAGGATAATGTTCCCTCCATTAACTCAACAATCTCACCTATAGTATATTCTTCAGGTTTACGGAGAAGTTTGTATCCGCCACCTTTTCCGCTGGCTCCGGATATCAGTCCTCCGTTTACCATATCCTTAACTATAATTTCAAGATATTTCTTGGATATTTCCTGTCTGGCAGCGATGTCCTTTAAGGGGATATAGCTGCCGTTTTCATTTTCAGCTAAGTCAATCATTACGCGTATCGCGTATCGTCCTCTTGTTGATATCATAATCTTTCCTCCCGGATAACCTTCTCTTACCTAGTATACCGCAAGGTAAATATGTAAATCAAGCATTATTTACCTATTGACACGATAGGTGGATAGGATTTAGAATACAATCACAGAAATGAAAGGAGATATGAAGTGATATATGCAGACAACGCCGCAACCACCAGAATGAGTGACGCGGCAATCGATACAATGACTAAACTGCTTAAGAATACCTATGGTAATCCTTCCAGTCTTTACAGCATCGGACAGGAAGCCAAGGAAGTTCTTGAAAAAGCAAGAGAGGATGTCGCGAATGTTATAGGTGCCGAGCCTAAGGAGATTATTTTCACATCCGGAGGAAGCGAAGCCGATAACCAGGCAATACTTACAGGTGCGGCTTTGGGTAAGCTTAAAGGCAAAAAGCACATCATCTCTACCGCTTTCGAGCATCATGCGGTTTTACATACTCTTAATAAACTTGAGAAAGAAGGATATGAAGTAACCCTTCTCGATGTTCATGAGAACGGAATAGTTACCCCTGAGGAAGTTGAAGCTGCCATCAGACCCGACACCTGCCTTGTAACAATAATGTTTGCCAATAACGAGATAGGAACGATTCAGCCCATTCGTGAGATTGGCAGAGTCTGCAGGGATAAGGGAGTGCTCTTTCACACGGATGCTGTACAGGCAATAGGGCATCTCCCCATTAATGTTGCGGAAGACAACATCGACATGCTTTCAGCCAGCGCTCACAAGTTCCACGGACCCAAGGGAACAGGTTTCCTCTATATTAAAAAGGGAATCAAACCGGAGAATCTTATTAACGGTGGAGCTCAGGAGAAAGGCAGAAGAGCCGGAACCGAGAACGTGCCGGGTATTGCGGCAATGGCTGTTGCTCTTAAGGAGATTACGGCAAAACTTGATGAGAACACGAAGAAGGTTTCAGCACTTCGTGACAAGCTGATTGCAGGCTTAAAGGAGATTCCTCATTCCGCCATTAACGGTGACGAGATTAAGAGACTTCCCGGTAACGTTAACTTCTGTTTTGAGGGAATTGAGGGCGAGTCCCTTTTGCTTTTATTGGATGATAAGGGAATTCAGGCATCGTCAGGAAGCGCCTGCACATCAGGTTCTTTGGATCCAAGCCACGTACTCCTTGCAATAGGAAGAGTTCACGATGTGGCCCACGGCTCACTTAGACTTACCCTGTCTGAGGAGAATACGGAACAGGATGTGGATGCGATTATCGTTGCGGTAAAAGAAGTTGTTGAATATTTGAGAAGCTTTTCACCTATCTGGCGTGATCTTATGTCAGGTAAAAAGCAGTTCATATTATAAGGGAGGCAAAATATGGCTTTATACAGTGAAAAGGTAATGGACCATTTCAGAAATCCCAGAAATGTGGGAGTAATAGAAGATGCTGATGGCGTTGGTGAAGTCGGAAACGCCAAATGTGGCGACATCATGAAGATGTACTTAAAGATTGAAGACGATATCATCAAGGACGTTAAGTTTGAGACCTTCGGTTGCGGCAGTGCGATTGCATCAAGTTCAATGGCAACGGAACTTATCAAGGGGCAGCCCGTAAGCGAAGCATTAAAGCTTACCAATAAGGCAGTCGCGGAAGCCCTGGACGGACTTCCGGACTACAAAATGCACTGTTCTGTCCTTGCCGAAGAAGCAATTAAATCGGCGCTTGACGATTATGAATCAAGGAAAGAAAAATAAATAACTATTGGCTTCCTATCGCTGAACGCGGCCGGAAGCATCGCCGCCTGCAAGCTTCTTTACTTCATCAACGGTAACCATGTTGAAGTCGCCTTCGATTGAATGCTTTAAGCAGCTTGCGGCAACGGCAAACTCAATTGTTTCCTGAGGCGTAAAGTTATTGATAAGAGAATAGATAAGGCCGGCACCAAATGAATCGCCGCCTCCCACTCTGTCTACAATATGGATAAGATAATTCTTGCTGAAGTAATAATCGTTTCCATCGTAGAGCATTGCGGCCCAGTTATTATCGTTAGCAGAAATTGATCCTCTTAAGGTTATGGCAACCTTCTTAAATCCAAATCTGTCAGCAAGCTGTTTTGCTACATCCTTATATCCTTCGTGATTAACTTTTCCCGTTGTTACATCAGTATCTTTTGCTTTGATTCCGAATACGTCGTTGGCATCCTCTTCGTTTGAAATGCAGACATCAACGTATTCACAAAGCTTAGACATAACCTCTCCGGCTTTCTCTTTGCTCCAGAGCTTGTTTCTGTAGTTAAGGTCACAGCTTATCGTGATTCCCTTTGCCTTGGCTGCCTTGCAGGCTTCAAGACAAATATCTGCAACCTGATCTCCGAGTGCAGGTGTGATTCCTGTAAAGTGGAACCAGTCTGCGCCTTCAAAAATCTTATCCCAGTCAAAATCATCCTTTGCAGCAGTTGCTATAGCAGAACCTGCTCTGTCATAGATAACCTTGCTTGGTCTCTGGCTTGCACCTTTTTCAACAAAGTAAATTCCGACTCTGCTGCCGCCTCTTGTGATAAGGCTTGTATCCACTCCAAACTGTCTTAAGTTGTTAATGCAGTTTTGCGCAATCTCGTTATTCGGAAGCTTGGTAACATACGCTGTATCGATTCCATAGTTTGCAAGTGAAACCGAAACGTTAGCCTCTCCTCCGCCCCAAGTGGCAAGTAACTTGTCGGCCTGAACGAATCTGTAATATCCTTCGGGTGCCAGACGAAGCATTATTTCTCCAAATGTAATTACTCTGCTCATCTCTTACTTCTCCTTTATTTGTTTACAAGGTGAACTCCGAATCCACCCATGTCTTCTTTTATGTATATAAACTTCATCTTTCCATCGTTATCATATGTTGCGCTGTCATAATCAAACTCACAGCCTCTGTTAGTAAGATGGTAAACCGCTCTTTCAACACTGTTTGTAGCAATTGCAATGTGTCCAAATCTGCCGCGGCCCTGCATCTTCATGATTTCCAATCCAGGTCCCGCAAAAACAGACTTTGCGCGGTCATCCTTCTCAAAACCGAATATCTTACAGAAGTCATCTGCGGTTTTCTCTGCACTCTTTTCATCTTCTGAGTTAATACCGATGTGCCTGAGTTCAAACCCAAGCATCTTATCTACCGCTTCCCTGGTAAGAGCAGTAATCTTATCAAAATCACCTGCCTTTATTAAATCGGACTTTACCATCCAGCTTCCGCCACATGCAATAATCTTCTTAAAACCAAGATACTCATTAAGATTGTTTGCATTAATTCCGCCTGTAGGCATGAACTTCATGTTGGTGTAAGGAGCCGACATTGCCTTAATCATTGCAAGACCGCCTGCTGCCTCTGCAGGGAAAAACTTAACCGTGTCGAGTCCCAAAGCAATCGCCTGCTCGATATCTGAAGGATTTGAACATCCGGGGCAGACGGGGATATCTTTATCCACACAGTATTTAACCACCTCAGGATTTAATCCGGGGCTTACAATAAACTTTGCTCCTGCATTAACTGCCTTATCAACCTGCTCTGTCGTAAGAACAGTTCCTGCGCCCACCAGCATCTCAGGGAATTCATTGGCAATAATTCTTATTGATTCCTCGGCAGCTGCTGTTCTGAATGTAACTTCCGCACAAGGAAGCCCTCCGTCACATAAGGCCTTTGCCAAGGGTTTGGCGTCCTTAACGTCTTCGAGCGCTATTACGGGAACGATACCAATCTTTCCGATTTCTTCCAATACCTTATTCATTCAAATATCTCCTATTAAACAGTCTTTAAGTCAAACCCAAAGTATTCTACTGCATTGTTGTATGAAATGCCTTTGATA
>JAGACI010000095.1 GCA_017614185.1 Lachnospiraceae bacterium
ATAAGCATTGCTACAGTTGCAAGAAGAACTGCGATGCCGACATATATGGGCTCTTCCTGTTCGCACAAAGCTTTAAGATCTGTAACCAGTGCACTCATTCCGGAAACATAGCACTGTTTGCCGGTTATTCTTCTTATCTCTTTAATTGCATCCATCGTGACATCCGATGATGTTGAGCTGTCAAAGAATACAGCCATCATCGTGCAGTCACCGTTGTTAAACATGTCGTAAACCTTATCAGGTAAAATCTCCATCGGGATCTCCACGTTTACGAATGAGTCATACCAGAGAACCGTGTCAACATGTTCAACTTCTCTTAGTTTTGCGGCAAGCGCTGCCGTATCTTTCGTATCCATTCCTTCAACTACTATGAAGGAAAATGCACCCTTACCAAACTCATCCATTAAGACGTTCTGTCCGATAACGGTATCCATGTCTTCAGGAAGATAGGTAAGCATATCGTAATTGATTCTCGTCTTAAGCATTCCTATTAAGGAAGGAATCAAAAGAGCTATTGCAATTATGAGAATCAAAAACCTTTGTTTTACAATTCCTTTTGCCAGTTTCATACTCTCTTATACTCCATTTCATCTATTCTGTCGGAAAACTGATGATTAATAATCTTTACAGCGGTTGTCATTGTAACAAGGCTCATTATTCCGTCTGCCATAATGCAAAGTCCTAAGAGTCTTAACAAAGCCAATCCCGATGCACCGGGGTTAAATATCAAAGTCAGTCCGATTATTCCTGCTATGATTGCCAGTGTGAAAATCATCCACCAGTGACCAACACCAAAGCTCTTTGCATCAACTGAAATCTGAATCTTAAAAAGTGCATCCGCAAGAACCGCAAGTCCGATTGCCAGTGTCATAAACTCCATCATGTCTTCGGTTCTTAAAAGTGTAATAACACCTAGCGTTATAAGCAGTATTCCGAATGCCAGGTCATATTGAAAAGCCAGTCTGAACAAATCCTTTGAAAAGTAACCGACTATCTTGAATGCACCAAAAACAATCATTGCAATTCCGATTACCATTCCGATTACGTTGCCGTACTTGGCAGGTTCTGCAATCAACATGGCTCCGAAAATCATTAGGATGATTGAAACAGCTATGCATCCAATCTTTGCGGTTTTCATAGGAACTACGCTTCTCATTTCTCTCGCCTCCTTTTTACAGTTTAGAGAATAACACCCTTCTATACGAAGAAAAATAGACAGATATCCCGGTCTGTGCCAAAAATCAAGCACTCTCTGATCGATTGCACAAAAAATAGGCAAACCATATAGGTTTGCCTAAATTTGTTATAAATTATGATTTTAAGCTTCTCTCAATAATCTCTTCAGGTATGCCCTTGCAAAGATCGCATATCCTCTTTGCGTCCTTGGGAAGTTCTTCATTAAGCCCGCTTTCAATCCAGTCGATAATCTGTCCAAACAGTAAACACTTGACCATTCGAATAGCTATCTCGGAATCTTCCTCAGATACATTTACATCTTTAAAAGCAGTCTCAAAATATCTTCTGACTATCTGCTCACAGTTTCGAAGAAGATATCTTTCCAGAACATCTCTGCTTACTGAATTATATATATGAAGGGCTGCCTTCTTATTGTTAAGCGTAAAAGAAACAGCGACCTGAAGTGCGTCTTCAATAGTATCGATTGTCGGATACTTTGAAAGCAGTTCATCGGCTTCCTCAGTAATAATCTCCTCAATCAAAGTCGGAATATCCTGAAAGTGATAATAGAAGGAATTCCTGTTGATACCGCACTCTTCGACAATATCTTTGACACTTATTTTATTAAGAGGTTTCTCGTTTAAAAGTTTAATAAACGATTCCTTGATTGCCTTTTGTGTAAAATTGGCCATTTAGTTTCCTTCCTTATATTGCGATGGAAACATTATACCCCCTTAAACACTTATTAACAAGATTGAAGCACCTTTCTGTACTCGTCTGCTTCCTTCTTATTGGCAAGGATAAAGTGCTCATCCTCAATCTCAACCCACTCAGGTTTGTCTACAGAGTAGTCGTGAACCGACTCATCGTAAACAAGAACCTTCTTGTTCTGCTCAAGGTCAGGATTCGGCATGGGAATAGCTGAAAGCAAAGCCTTGGTGTAAGGGTGCAAAGGATGTGCAAAAAGCTTCTCGGTGGGTGCAAGCTCAACAATCTTACCATGCTCGATAACAGCGATTCTGTCTGAGATAAATCTCATAACGGAAAGGTCGTGAGCAATGAATAAGTATGTGAGGTTTCTCTCTGCCTGAAGTTTTGAGAGGAGGTTAAGAACCTGCGCTCTGATTGAAACATCAAGTGCTGAGATAGGCTCATCGGCAATGATAAAGGAAGGCTGCATAATAAGAGCTCTTGCGATTCCGATACGCTGTCTCTGTCCACCGGAGAACTCGTGAGGGAAACGGCTTGCGAACTCAGGAAGAAGGCCTACATCCAAAAGTGCCTGGTCAACTCTTTCCTTTATCTCTTTTTCTGAAAGTCCCTTCTGTACATTGATAAGACCTTCCTTAACAATATCGCTGACTTTCGCTCTGTCATTCAAGGATGCCATGGGATCCTGGAATATCATCTGAATGTTGTGAATTACGTCCTTATCAAGCTCTTTGGGAATCTTACCGTTAATCTTCTTACCGTTAAAGATTACGTCACCACCGCTTGTAGGATACATTCTTATTATGGCACGTCCGATTGTGGTTTTACCGGAACCGGACTCACCTACGAGGCCGAAAGTTTCACCCTTGTAGATATTAAAGTTTACGCCTTTAACCGCCTCAAATAATGATTTGCCGTGTCCAAAGGAGACATGTAAGTCTTTTACCTCAAGTAAAACTTCTTTCTTATCAGCCATTGTACACACCTCCTACTCTCTCCATATCCTTAATCATCTGAAGAACCTTTGGAGGCTCAATCTTGGGTGCCCTGGGATCAAGAAGCCATGTCTTGGCCTTGTGTGTAGGACTAACCTCAAAGTAAGGAGGACGGTATTCAAAATCTACTGCCAGTGCATAAGGGTTTCTGGGTGCAAAAGCATCGCCCTTAACAGGCAGGAACAGGTTCGGAGGAGTACCGTGAATGGAGCTTAACTCCTCCCCCTTTACGCCAAGCTGAGGAAGGGATGCGAGAAGCGCCCATGTATAAGGGTGCTTGGGCTCGTAGAAAATCTCTCTGCTTGTACCGACTTCTATGATATCTCCCGCATACATAACAGCTACTCTGTCAGCAACGTTTGCAACAACACCAAGGTCATGTGTGATGTAAACGGTGGTTAAGTTGTACTTCTTCTGCATGCTTCTGATAAGTTCAAGAATCTGAGCCTGGATTGTAACATCAAGCGCAGTTGTAGGCTCATCACAGATAAGAATCTTAGGGTTGCAGGCAAGTGCTATAGCTATTGCAACTCTCTGTCTCATACCGCCTGAGAACTCATGAGGATACTGTTTGTATCTTCTTTCGGGTTCTGTGATTCCAACGTCTGTAAGTATCTCGATAACTCTCTTCTTACGCTCCTCTTTATTAAGAGTACTGTGATAACGAAGAGACTCGTCAATCTGCCATCCGATAGTCTTAAGAGGGTTAAGACATGTCATGGGATCCTGCATTACCATAGCGATTTCGCTGCCGCAGATTTTCTCCCACTCTTCTTCCTTCTTAATCTTTGCAAGGTCTCTGCCCTGGTACATAATCTTACCGCTCTCGATAAAGCCGTTCTTGTCAAGAAGGCCCATACAGGTCTTTGTAAGTACTGATTTACCTGAGCCTGACTCTCCTACGATTGCAAGGCATTCACCCTCGTAGATATCAAGGCTTACGCCTCTTATTGCATGGAGAATCTGTCCTCTTAAAGAGAACTTAATATTTATATCCTGAATCGATAAAATAGTTTTGTTTTCCATCTCGATACCCCCTTACATATGGTTCTTGGGGTCGGCTGCATCCGCAAATGCATTACCCACAAGATAGAAGCAAACTGTAATAATTGACAACATGATTGCCGGGAAGAGCAACTGATATCTGAGTGAAGGTGACATCATAAGTGCACGTCCGGAATCTACCAGGTTACCAAGTGAAGGTGTATCAAGCGGAACACCAAGACCTATGTATGTAAGGAATACTTCGGATGCAATAGCTCCGGGAATTGCAAGAGCCATCTGAAGCATGATTACGGATACCATATGGGGAAGGAGGTTCTTGGTAATTACTCTCCATACGGGAGTACCAAGGCATCTGGATGCCATGTTAAACTCCTGGTCTCTTATGATAAGAACCTGGTTACGTATAAATCTTGCCATGCCAAGCCAGCCGGTAACACACATAGCAATAATAAGTGTCCTTACCGAAGGCTTCATAACATAGGAAGCAAGAATCAGAACAATGGTTGTAGGGATATTACTGATAACGTTGTAAAGCTCCGTAAAGAAGAAGTCCGTAGCTCTTACATATCCCCAGATCATACCCATGACAATACCAACAAATGCCTGGATAATAGCAACGGAGAAACCGATGAAAAGTGAGTTCTTGGTTCCTGCCCAGATTCTCGCCCACATATCCTGTCCGATTGCGTTCGTACCGAACCAGAACTCCTTGCCGGGAGCCTCGTTCATTATCTGCATTCCTGTTACGGGGTCATTGTTAATATAGTTGGGATCGTACTGGCCGGGAAGATAAGGCTGTATAAATGTGAAGAGCAAAATTACAGCGATAATTCCAAGCATTGTTACAGCCATCTTATTCTGGGAAAATGTTCTTACCGTACTTCCCCAATAAGAATAGCTTGAATAACCGGTCTTCTCTGCAGCTGCCTCATCGAGTGCATGAGGTGTAAAGAGGTCAGCCGGTATATTCTTAATCTCCTCTTCCGAGAGGTTGTCGTTCTTAAGTAATGCTTCCTTTTCAGCAGAAAGCAGTGTATCTGCAAGTTTCTCTGTCTTGCTGTCTTTGATTGAAAATCTGAAGGAAAGTTTAGCCATTATCTTGAACCCTCCTTCTTTGTAAGACTGATTCTGGGATCCACAAGTGCCATGAGAAGGTCACCGAGTAAGAGACCGAAAATACCCAGAACCGCAAATATGATAACAAGGGCCTGAACCATGTTGTTATCCTGTCTCTTGATAACTTCTACAAGAAGTCCGCCCATTCCGGGGATGGAATAGAGAGACTCTACATAGATTGATCCTGCAATCGTAAGGAGCATGGAACCGGGAATAAACTGAACCATGGGAACGATAGCGTTCCTGAAGACATGCTGTCTTGCAATCTTTGCCTTGGGAACACCTTTTGCCTTTGCCATCTTGATATAATCTTTATTTTCTTCATCAACCATGTATCTTCTAAGCCACATAGCGTAACCTGCGATTGAAGGAAGTGCAAGTGACAAAATTGGAAGAATCATAGTGATGGGTTTGTCATCGTCATATAACAGGCCGATTTTCAATGCGCTGGTTCCGTAAAGCTGTATTAACAGATAGTAAACCGCACTTGGCACTGCCTGAATCAAAATTATATATAAGGTACCGAGCTTATCTGCGATACCATTCTTTTTCTTAGCCATGAGAATGCCAAGGAGCATTCCGAGAGGGAGTGAAACTCCCATAGCCAAAAGGCCAAACTTAATAGAAATGGGGGCTTTCTTCTTTACAATCTTGGCAACCGGATAACCGTCTCTGTAACGAGTTGATTTACCAAGGTCACCTTTGAGAATCTGAACATAAAAACGTCCAAGCTGAACCGGAACAGGATCATTTAATCCCATTTTCTCAAGCTCATTATGAATCTGAGCATCCGTCATCTGATCCAACTGTGAAAAGTAACCCTCAACAGGCATCAAACGAAGCAGTGAAAAAACAACTGCAATGATGATTGCCAGACTGACAATGGAACGAGCCAATCTTTTAATGCAATACTTCAACATAGCGAATACCTATACCCTTTCTTCGCTCTTTACTTCTTAGTAAAACTGCCCCAGGAGGTATACTCCTCCTGAGGCAGTTACCATTTGGATTATTCTATAATGCTTATCTTAAATTACTTTAATGATTCAGCCTGCTTCTCCTGCCAATCAGCATAGAGAGCTACATACTGCTCCTGAGTCAAAGGCTCTTCAAGAACGTGCATGTATTTATATCTGCCGTCCTGTCCTGTAATCTGCTCGAAAGGATTGGTTCTGGTTACATGGTAGCCATATGTATCCTTTGCGTAAGGAATAACGAATGCATGGTTGATTAAGAAGTTCTCAGCCTTAGCAAAAGCATCGTATCTTTCCTGGCTCTTAACTGTTATAGCCTTAGCTGCATCAAGAAGCTCATAGTACTGAGAAACAAGATCCTGAAGATCTGCGTTGTCAGCAGACTTGGAACCGGTTCTCTCTGTTGTGGGAACGATGTCATCATAAAGAACATCACCCATGAAGTTCCAGTTAGCACCGTCAACGAATGCCTTAACCCATGAACAAGGATCGCCTTCGTTTGCACCGTTGTTTAACTTCATGAAGCCGTACTTACCTGAACGACGAACCTCTGTTAAGAAGCCTGTTGCAGGACCTGCTTCGATAATGCACTCAATGTAATCTGAACCAAGGAGTTCCTCAAGCTGCTGTTTAACAACCTGAACCTCTTTGTCCCAACCTGTTGTGTTGGGGTTGTAAGGCATGTACAGCTTAACGGGGAATGTAACACCTGCAGCTGTAAGCTCTTCTACTGCCTTCTCTTTGTACTCTTTAGCCTTATCGGGATCGAAGCTGTTGTTAGGACGATTGGTAATCTCCTTCATATCAGCAAGATCTACGTAGTCTGTTCCGTTGATTGAACACCATGTTCTGGGTGTTACTGAATTTGTAAGGAACTGATCAGGGTTGTAAGGATCGAGGCAAAGGTATGCTTTACGACGATCGAGACCCCAGAAGATTGACTGTCTGAAGTTCTCATTGTTGATAGCCTTCATGTAGTTCTCAGGCTCGTACTCTTCATCAAACTGAGGATTGTAGCAGAATGAATAGTAGTACATGTATGTTGTATCAGGAAGTCCGGGGATAACGATATCCTTTGTATCGTCTGCAGACATCCACTCGTCGAGGATTTCTGTTCCGATATCAGCGTAA
>JAGACI010000096.1 GCA_017614185.1 Lachnospiraceae bacterium
GAAAAGCTGAATCTGATTGTGGAATCAAGAAGATCCTTATCAAGGTTAATGGCCTTAAGAGTCTTTGAAATCTCAGGGTGATTTGATGCACAGGCGCTGCCCGACGAAACATAGATTCCTTTATCTTCCAAAGCATGGAGCAAGACTTCCGCTCTAACTCCCTTAAAGGAAAGGCTCACTATATGGGGCGCACCTTCTCTCCCCTTAGGTCCGTTCAGCGTAACGTCGGGGATTTTGGTTGCTTCTTCTATAAAATGTACCTTAAGAGAATACAGGTTCTCGCACTCTTCGTCAAGTTTCTCGTAAATCTTCTTTGCCGCAAGAGCCACTCCTGCGATTCCGGGAACGTTCTCGGTACCTGAACGCATATTGCCCTGCTGGCCTCCGCCAAAGGAAATGTTATGTATTTTTGTTTTATCTGCAATATATAAAACACCTACTCCCTTAGGACCGTGAATCTTGTGAGAACTTATTGAAAGCATATCTATGTTCATCTTCTTCGGAAGAATCTTTGCCTTTCCAAAGCCCTGTACCGCATCCACATGGAAAAGGGTGTTTTTATTATGTTCTTTAATTATGACACCGATGTCACTTATCTTCTGAACCGCACCGATTTCATTGTTGGTGTGCATTATCGAAACAAGTATTGTATCGTCCCGAAGTGCTTTCTTAACCTCTTCAGGTTCAACGATACCCTCTTCGTTTGTTCCTAGATAGGTAACCTCAAAGCCCTGACTTTCAAGATATTTCATGGATTCAAGAACTGCAGGGTGTTCAATCTTAGAGGTTATTATGTGCTTACCTGCTCTAAGGTTAGCCATCGCAGATCCGATGATTGCAAGGTTGTCAGACTCGGTTCCGCCCGAAGTAAAGAAGATTTCCTTCTCGTTAACCTTTAGAATACCTGCAAAAACAGCCTTGGCTTCCTTTATATATTTCTCGGCACCGATTCCTTTCATATGTAAGGATGAAGGATTGCCGTAGTCTTCACACATTACCTTTGAAACCAGCTCTGCGACCTCGGGAAATGCCCTCGTAGTCGCCGAATTATCCAAATATATTTCCATTAATCGTCTGCCTCCATCATATACATAATCCAGGACATAACCGTAAATCCGGCAGTCTCTGTCCTTAAGATTCTCTTACCGAGAGTGATTTCACTAAATCCGTTCTCTTTGGCGTACTCTATCTCAGCTTCATCAAATCCACCCTCAGGTCCAATGAATATGGCAACCTTATCACCCGGTTTTATTCCTTCGATAAGTTCTTTGGTCCTTGCCATTCCCTTTGACATCTCATAGGGAACAAGCTTTACATTCATATCGCCTGCGAACTTAACCGCCTCTTTAAAACTCATAGGCGCAGTAACCTCAGGGATGATTCTTCGCTTGCTCTGCTTGGCTGCAGCCTCAGAGATTCCCATCCAGCGTTCAACCCTTGATTTGACCTTTTTATCATCAAGTTTCATCACGCAGCGCTTCATGTTGACAGGAACTATTCTTGCCACTCCCAGTTCAACATTTTTCTGGATAATTAGTTCCATCTTGTCAGCCTTGGGGAGTCCCTGAAAGATTGTAACCTCTGCAGGCAATTCAAGTCCGTCTTCTTTGACAAAAAGAAGGTCGCATATGACATCTGTGTCAGAAATCTCATTGATTGCGCACCTGTATTCCTTGGCATCGATGCCGTTGCTTACCGCGATTTCTTCACCCTTTTTCATACGAAGAACCCTGCCGATATGATTTACGTCAGGGCCCGTGATGATTACTTTTTTCGTTTCTAAATTAATCTGGTTGGGTTCTACAAAGAACTGATACATTTACTCGCCTTTTCTAGCTGTTACACTTACCCATTCTCCCTGGTAAGTTACTTCCAAAACTTCAAGACCTGCTGCCTTATCTGCATTTACTACAGTCTCTTCCTTATCATCAATGATACCGGAAGTGATGTAGATTCCGCCCTTCTTTAACTGACCTACAATTACGGGAGTTAAAGGAACAAGAACCTCTGCAAGGATATTTGCGACAACTATGTCATATTTTTCATAACCCGCTTTATCCTGTACATCTTTGTCTGTGATGATGTTTCCGATTATCATTTGGAACTTATCGGAAGGAATTCCGTTACGCTCCATGTTTTCTTTTACGGCTTCCACACAGCAGGGATCAAGGTCTGTTCCGAATACATGCTTTGCTCCTAACATAAGCGAAAGGATTGCAAGTATTCCCGAACCTGTTCCGACATCAAGTAATTCAGTCTCTGATGTGATGTGCTTTTTTAACTGTCTAATGCAAAGCTGGGTTGTCTCATGCATTCCCGTTCCGAAAGCAGTGGAAGGGTCCATATGAAGAATCATTCTATCCTTATCTTCAGGTTTAACCTCTTCCCATGAAGGAGTGACAAGAATATCATCAATATAAAACTGGTGGAAGTACTGCTTCCAGTTGTTAACCCAGTCGATATCCTCTGTCTCGGTAACCTCGACCTTTCCTTCCCCTATATCCATGTAACTCTTAACACCCTCAAGCGCTTCATTGACATTTGAGAGGATAGTTTCGATATCTGTCTTCTTTCCATTTAAAACAAGGTCACCATCCTCATCTTCCTCAACGAAAAAGCTTAAATATGCCACTCCGTCATCATCGGGCATATCAGGCAGAATGTCGACAAACATCTGCTCTTTTTCAAGCGCAGTCAAAGGAACCTTGTCCTCAATCTGCGCACCTTCAATACCTATATCATATAACTCACTGATTATAATGTCTTCCGCATCAGTAACTGTCTTTATCTTAATCTTGGTCCACTTCATAGTGTCTCCTCCTTGATTCCTATATCATATTATAACAGCACTTCAAGAAAAGTATACAAAGAAAAAGCCGGGAACGAATCCCGGCTTTGATGCAAGTTTTAGTTATGCTGCCTTCTCCTGACGTTTCTTCATTCCAAAGAGGAAGCAAATGGTAAGTACTACACCCACGGGAATTGAAATCCATGTAAGTGATGCCATATCAAGCAAGCCTGCAATGATATAGGTTATGAAGGAAATAACCGCAACCGAAATCGCATAAGGCAGCTGTGTCTCTACGTGGTCGATATGGTTACAGTGTGCACCGGCCGATGACATGATTGTTGTATCGGAAATGGGTGAGCAGTGATCTCCGCAAACAGCGCCTGCAAGACAAGCAGAAATTCCAACGAAGAATAATGAGCTTGTCTCAGGGAATACAACAGATACGATAGGAATGAGGATACCGAATGTTCCCCAGCTTGTACCTGTAGCAAAAGCAATAAGGCATGCAACCACAAATACGATTGCGGGGAGTGCCCACTGCAGTCCCTGTGCATTAAGCATTGTATCGTGAACGAATGTCTTAACCTCCAAAGCTCCGGTCATGTTCTTAAGGCCGGTAGCAAGAGTAAGAATCAGGATTGCGGGAACCATTGAAATGAATCCCTTGGGAATACACTCCATTGCTTCTTCGAATGTCACAATCTTTCTTGCGATGAGATAAATGATTACAAGAACAAGTGCAAGGATACAGCCCCAAGGCAATCCTACATATGCATCTGTCTCTGAGAACGCATCGATTACTGAGCCTTCGCCTATGGACTGATAACCGTTGTGTAAAAGTCCCCAGATACAGCAGATAATGAGAATAACGATAGGAATAATAAGGTCGATGAGTTTTCCTCTTGCGGGGCTCTCGGGACCTTCTTCCTCAAGTTTTCTCTCCTGTTTTGCATCCAACAACGCAATATCGAGTACGGAAAGATCGCCTGTCTTCTGAGCCTTGATTTCAAACTCAGACATCTTACCGTAATCAAATCCCATAAGAACAATTGCGATGATGAAAACGAATGTCAAAATAGAATAAAAGTTATAAGGAATAGCTCTGATAAAGAGGTCGATTCCGGAATATGTCTCGCTTTCAACGCAGCCTGAAACTGCTGCTGCCCATGATGAAACGGGAGCAATCATACAAACAGGTGCCGCTGTGGCATCGATAAGGTAAGCAAGTTTTACACGGCTAATCTTCTTTGAGTCGGTAACAGGTGCCATAACCGAACCAACTGTAAGACAGTTGAAATAGTCATCGATAAAGATTAATACTCCGAGAAGGAAGGTAGCCATCATAGCGCCGACCTTGGTCTTGATGTGCTTTTGTGCCCAGTTTCCGAAAGCTCTTGAAGCACCTGATTTATTGACAAGTGCAACAATCGTTCCAAGGATTACAAGGAACACAAGGATTCCTGCGTTGTCAGCAACTGCTGTGCTGATGGAATCAACCGTAATCATGTCAAGGGTTGTTTTGAAATCACAACCTGCTGCCATAACCGCGCCAAGTACAATACCGACAAACAAGGATGAATAAGCTTCCTTGGTCACAAGTGCCAGAATAATGGCAACAAGCGGAGGCAAAAGCGCCCATGCAGATGCTACGAAATTGACTCCGCACGCGTTAAGAACGGCAATCAAAACAAGCATCACGATAAAGATAGATGACGCAATCAGAACTTTGTTTTTCTTCATTTTAGTTTTCTCCTTTTCCCCTGTATAAATATGCGTTTATACTTAGTTTTTATAATAGCTTTCCGCATATGTCATGTCAAGAGCGCACCATATCTCGAAATATAGATAAAAAAAGGGTCGGTGCACAATGCACCGACCTTTGGCCACACTTCATTGTCCATGCTAACATATTTTGAAAAACAAGTCTATACCTTTTTTCGATTATTTGTTAATATTACAAAGCAATCAAAAAGGAGACAGCAATGAGCGAAAAAATGTTAACCGGAACTTTCTACGGAACAACCCGGGAAGACGAAGAGAAAAAACTGAATATTGCTAAGCAAATGGTGGAGGAAAACCTTGGTAAAATCAAGCGCTCCGCCGAAAACCTCCAGGAAGAATTAAAGTCCTTAAGAGAGGTTTATGATGTCGAAGACAAGGAAGGCCTTGCACAGTGGTTTAACACCGATGCCCGTTTCAACGAAGTAAGAAATGAACTGAAGCGTGCCGAACGTGCAGGCAGGAAACCTTTCTTCGGAAGAATTGATATTGAGGATCTTGAAAATAACAAAAGAGAAAGCCTCTATATCGGAAAGAGTGTCATAGCCACCAATCCGGCAGAACCTTATGTCATTGACTGGCGAGCACCCATATCCTCCGTTTACTACGATCACAGCCTTGGCAAATGCAATTATGAAGTGCCAAAGGAAGGAATCTACGACGTAGACTTAAAGAGGAAAAGAACCTACGAAATCGAAGATGGTCAAATCAAAGATTTCTATGATTCCGATGTAGTTGCAAATGATGATCTTCTTACAAAGTATCTGTCTCAAAGCAAGCGTAATGTCCTAAGTGAGATCATCGCAACGATTCAACAGGAACAAAATGAAATAATCAGAAAGAATCCCCGCCACAATGTTTTGGTACAGGGAAGTGCAGGTTCCGGTAAGACAACCGTTGCCATGCACAGAATTTCTTACATTCTATATAACTATGATACCGAGTTTAAGCCCGACGGATTTTACATTGTCGGGAGCAACAAGGTATTACTTAACTACATAACGGGAGTTCTCCCTGACCTTGACGTTTACGGAGTCAGACAGATGACGATGGAGGAACTTTTCGTAAGACTTCTTTACGAAGACTGGGATAAAAACAAGATGTCGATTCGTCACTTCGATAAGAAGGAAAAAGGCATCGGGATTAAGGGAAGTGAAGAATGGTTTAAGTCTCTTGTGAGGTTTTGTAATTCTGTCGAGAAGCGGTTAATTCCAAGGGAAGATGTTGTTATCGAGGAAAACGATAAAGTCATTATGACAAAGGCAGATATTGAAGCAGCCATCAAAGCATGCGGAAACAAATCCCTCGCAGACAAGGTTGAAAAGCTTAATGACATTTTGCTCAGCAAACTTGAGACCGAGATGTACGGAAGGTATCACACTTACAATCCGGAACTTCAGAAGAAGTTAATTAGAAGATATAAAAAGTGGTTTGAAAGATATTACTATGAGGATTCTGTTTTTAACCTCTATGAAGAATTCATGGCAAATGAAAGGTCACTTAATCCTTCAATAGTCTATGAGGAAAACCATCCGGACCTTTATGACCTTGCATCTCTTGCGTACATTTACAAAAGAATAAAGGAAACGGAAGTCATTCAGGAAGCAAGTCATGTAGTAATCGATGAGGCTCAGGACTTTGGAATAGCCGCATACCACTCGCTTAAGTACTGCATGAGCAAATGTACCTTTACAATCATGGGGGATGTGTCTCAGAATATTAACTTCGAGTGTGGCCTTGCAGACTGGGAAGGACTTAAAAAGATAATGCTTCCCAATAAGTTCGACTGCTTTGGACTCCTTAAAAAGAGCTATCGAAATACTGTCGAGATATCCGAGTTTGCAACCGATATCTTAAGACACGGAACTTTCCCGATTTATCCTGTCGAGCCGATAATAAGGCATGGCGACAAAGTCGAGTGCGTTAAATGCTCATCGGATATAGAATTAAATAACAAGGTCCTTGAGAGTGCCCTTAAGATGAAGGAAGCAGGCCATGAGACCATAGCTGTCATCTGCAAAAACATCGAAGAGTCAAATGAGGTATATAAGAGCCTTTCAAAGAAAGCCGAAGTTAAGCTTTTCTCCGATGACTCCGAATTTGAAGCAGGTATCTACATTATTCCGATTGAATACTCCAAAGGTCTGGAGTTCGATGCCGTCATTATATATGACGCATCGGATGAAGCTTATCCAAAGAATGACGGGTACGCAAAACTTTTATATGTGGCGGCAACAAGAGCCCTTCATGAACTTAAAATATTCTACTTAAACAAGCTTACAGGACTTGTGGCAGATCCGATTCCTGAGGACAGAAAGAATATCACCTTTGAAATCGATGACTTCCACGAGAAACCAAGAGTGTTCAAAAAGGAATTTAAGAGCCATGCAGAGATTGCCAAAGCCCAGGCGATTGAGGGTGATAAAGAAAGGTTATACAGAGACAGTTATGGGCCCAGGAAAATAGCTTCCACGCCTAAATCTAC
>JAGACI010000097.1 GCA_017614185.1 Lachnospiraceae bacterium
AGAGAGAGGGAGATGTCCTCGATACCAAATATGCATTTGTTACTCACAGTGAGCTTAATGCCATATTGAATTACAGAGGCGGCACCTTGGAAGGGTCTAAGCTTTACGTTTCGCTCTTCCCTTGCAATGAGTGCGCAAAAGCCATTATTCAGGCCGGTATCAAGACTGTTGTTTACGACAGTGACAAGTATGCCGACACACCTACCACCCAGGCATCCAAGAAGATGCTTAAGGCAGCAGGCGTAGATTTTTATCAGTACAAAAAAACAGGACGTAAGATTACTCTTGATATGTAATTTTGCGTAAGGAAAGGAGAAGCACATGAACAGATTGAAGAAGCTAATTTCACTTCTTTTGGTTCTTGTGCTTTTTGTTTGCACTTATCCGCCCCTTCCTGTCCATGCGGAGACCACCAAGGAGAAACTTGATAAGGCGAAGCAGGAGAAGGAAGAGATTCAGGGTAAGATAAGTGAGAACGAGGAGAAAAAGGCGGCTCTCGATGAGAAGAAGGGCCAGCTCCAGACTCAGCTTTCCGGCCTTAACTCGGATCTAAATGAGATTGTCGATAACATCAACGACCTTGATGAAAAGATTACGGCAAAGATAGCCCAGATTGACGATACGACAGAGAAGCTCAATGAGGCTATAAAGGTTGCAGACGACCAGTATGAAGCCATGAAGAAGCGAATACAGTTCATGTATGAGAGAGGCGACAATACATACTGGGAGATGCTTGCCGAAGCCGGCAGTTTCGCAAACATGCTTAATGCCGCCGAGTACATCGAAGAGCTTACCAAGTATGACAGGAAAAAGCTTGAAGAGTACAAGGAGATAAGGGAGTCCATAAGGGCCCTTCAGGAACAGCAGATAGACGAGAAAGAGGAACTCGACGAGTTAAAAGCCGAGCAGGAAGCTGAGCAAAACAGAGTCTGGGGACTTGTAAATCAGACGAGAAACAATATCTCTGCTACCGAAGGTGAAATTTCTGCCGCAGAGGAAGCAGCACTTGCTTACGAGGCTGAACTTAAGGAGAAAGAAAAAGATATCGCAGCCTTACAGAAACAGCTGGCGGAAGAGTTAAGACTTTCACAGTTGTCCGCAAACTCTGTATGGAGAGATATCTCGGAAGTAAGTTTTGCAGAAGGTGACAGATATCTTCTTGCAAGCCTAATCTACTGTGAGGCGGGCGGAGAGCCTTATGCCGGTCAGGTTGCGGTAGGAGCGGTAGTTATTAACCGAGTATTAAGTCCCGTATTCCCGAGTACCGTTGCAGGAGTAATCTATTCACCCAAACAGTTTTCACCCGTTCTAAGCGGACGACTTGAAGTCGTTATGGCATCGGGAAAGGCCACAGCATCGTGCTTTAAGGCTGCGGATGAAGCCATGGCAGGAGGAACCAACGTAGGCAGCTGCGTATACTTCAGAACACCGGTTGAGGGCCTTAGCGGCATCAATATCGGCGGACATGTATTCTACTAAATAAAGACATAACAAAAGACGGCTTTCGGCCGTCTTTTGTTATTACTTATTCTCGAGTCTGTTAAGTGTGGCTTTCATCTCTTCGAAATCCCCGGAGTAAATACATTTTAAAAGGAAGTCGAGTCTGTCGAGTGCAGAGCAGGTCTGGCACTCTGTGATGAGATGCTGCCTTGTGGCATCGCTTAATTCGTCAAGGTCGATTACCTGAAGTCTTCCGTCGGGATGAACGATTACATCCGCAAGAAGATCTGTGACTGTAAGCTTATTGGCTTCCTTGTCAAAATCGTAATCAACTATGTCGCAATACCAGTAGAGAAGTTCTCCGTCGGGCTTGTAAAACTTGTTAAGTTTAATGCCTGACCCGAGAAAATAGCAGGAAGAGCCGTGATCAAAGCCTTTCTTGGGCTTTAAGGTCTTCCATCTTGTGACCAGGATGTTATCGTCGTAATAGACGATTTCATCATCTCGTAAGGCTATATTCTGGTCGGGAATAAGCCTCCTTCGATAAAGTTCAATTAACCCCATATATACCCTCCGCCATAAGTTTACAAAAATGGTACCCCCTGGGAGAAGAAAAGTCAAATAAAAAAAGAGTTGGAAAAGACATGAATTAATAGACATTTTCGTCATTTTAAAGTATAATCTATGTTAAGTTTTTATGCGATTTTGCATGAGCACGGAGGAAATAAATGAAAGGAGATCGGACAGTATTAAAAGCATTGACATTGATCATGCAGTTTGGAATTAATATGCTGGTGCCGATCTTTCTTTGTTCTTTCGCGGGTTTATTCATAGATAAGAAGTTTGGAACAAGCTGGGTTTTCATTGCGGGCTTCATACTCGGGGCCGTAGCCGGAGGCAGAAATGTTTATATTTTTGCCAAAGACATAATGAATTCTGACAGTGACAGTAAGAAGAATGGGCAGAATAAAGGACGCTAGCGTATATCTTCGCACATTGATAGAGCTTTTTGCAGGAGTAATCCTTTGGGGAATTGTCTTTCAGATTCCTTTCCTCTTTCTTGAAAGAAGAGGCTATTACGTCCTTGGAGTCTGGTACGGGGTTTTGATTGCAGCTTACATGGCTTTTGACATGTGGCGCAATGTCCCAAAGAGCGTAGACAGAGGAAACGCAGGAGCAAGGAAGCACACAATCCTCACGGGACTTTTAAGATACGCGATTGTAATAATCCTTTACGGATTGATTTGTTATTTTGATTTTGGAAGTCCGATAACCGCGTTTGTCGGACTTATGGGTTTGAAGGTAGCGGTTTATTTGCAGCCGTTTACGCATAAACTATTCATGAAACTGTTTTCCTGGAAGGAAATCGAATATCCTCCTTATATTCCGGAGGAAGAAGAGGAACCGGAGGAAGACAGAGATATAATCTAAAGGAGGTGAGACTATGGGATATGGAATTATGCTGTCAGCCGATGACGTCGATTTCATGGTGCACGGTATTTTTCAGTATGACTTCTTTGGACATAAGGTATGGATAACCACCACCCATGCATGCCTGTTCATAATTGTCCTTGGATTGACGATTTTTTCACTCATCGTTAACCGCAAGCTGAAAAAAGCCACTGAAGTTCCCAAAGGACTTCAGAACGTCGTTGAAATGCTCATCGATTTCCTTGACGGCATGATTAAAAGTACCATGGGTAAACATGCCAAAGTTTTCCGAAACTATATCGGAACTATAGCAATCTTTATTCTGGTATGTAACCTGTCGGGTCTATTGGGATTGAGACCCCCCACTGCGGATTACGGAGTAACGTTTCCGATGGGTGTGGCGACATTCTTAATCGTCCATTTCCTGGAGTTTAAACATCACAAGCCGTTGGAGCTGTGGGCAGACAAGTGCTCGCCGCTGCCACCCTGGTTGCCGGTATGGCTCCCTGTGACGCTGATCGGTGACTTTGCAGTTCCGATTTCACTTTCGCTTCGTCTTTTTGCGAACGTGCTCTCGGGAACCGTAATGATGTCGCTTATCTACGGACTGCTTAAATACATTGCAGTCGGCTGGCCGGCAGCATTACATGTTTACTTCGATATTTTTTCCGGCGCGATTCAGACATATGTTTTCTGTATGTTGACGATGACTTACATTACCAGCGCATATGGAGATGAGCCGTAAACAATTAACTATTTTTCTTAGGAGGAAAAAAGAATGGAATTTAACACAAATTTTGTATTCGGATGTTCCGCAATCGGTGCAGGACTTGCATTGATCGCAGGTATCGGACCCGGTGTAGGCCAGGGTATCGCAGCAGGTCACGCTGCAGCTGCAGTAGGACGTAATCCCGGAGCTAAGTCAGACATCATGTCTACCATGCTTCTTGGACAGGCAGTTGCCGAGACAACAGGTCTTTATGGTTTGCTTGTTGCAATGTTACTTATGTTCGTAAAACCTTTTGTAAAATAATAATGCCTTCAAAATCTTAAGAAAGGAGGCAGAAGGTTGAAGATGCTATTAACAACGAATCTCATGGTCCTGACAGCCGATGAAGGTCTCTCCAGACTTTTCGGCCTGGATTTTCAGCTCCTTGCAGATGCGGTACTGACATTAATCGCAATATTCGTTCTTTGTTTCGTCTTCTCATTTTTCCTTTTCAAGCCTGTCCGTAAGATTTTAGAGGACAGATCCGAAAAGATTAAGAATGAACTGGACAGTGCAGCTTCCGATATGGAAGAGGCCAGAGCCTTAAGAGAAGAATATGAAAGCAAGATGAAGAATGTGGATAAGGAAGCTCAGGCAATCCTTGACGATGCCAGAAAGAGAGGTATGGACAATGAAACCCGTATCATCTCAGAGGCAAAAGAGGAAGCCGGCAGAATTATCGAACGTGCCAGAACCGAAGCTGAGCTTGAGAAGAAAAAGATGGCCGATGATGTCAAGAAGGAGATTATCGCCGTTGCAAGCGCTATGGCCGGCAAGGTGGTTTCCGCTTCAATCGACACCAAAGTTCAGGACGACTTGATTGATTCCACATTAAAGGAAATAGGTGAGGGTACATGGCTGAGCGAATAGCTAGAACTTACGGCGAGGCTCTTTATTCCCTTGCCGTAGAGAAGAACAAAACCGACGAGTTTTACTCAGAGGTAGGCGTTATTCTCACCGCATTTGAATCAAACCCCGATCTTTTCAAACTTCTTAATCATCCACAGATTACCAAGGAAGAAAAGGTAAAGGTTATCGAGAACGTTCTTAAAGGACGTGTAAGCGATGAGATAACGGGTTTTCTTACAATCATCGTTACCAAAGAGCGTAATAAAGATATTCCCGCAATTCTGGAATACTTTATCGACAGGGTAAAAGAAGACAAGGGTATCGGAAAGGCTACTGTTACCACAGCCGTTCCGCTTAACGAGATCAGAAAAGCTCAGATTAAAGAAAAGCTTATAGCCACAACTCCTTACAAGGAGATGGAGATGGAATATGATGTTGATGAGTCGCTCATCGGCGGAATGACCATCAGAATCGGTGACAGAGTTGTGGACAGCTCGATTTCTTCGAAGCTTGCGGATCTAACCAGACAATTATACAAGATTCAGTTGGGATAATATCCCATATACTATTAAGAAAGGTGCGAATGTTCCATGAATTTAAGACCTGAAGAAATAAGTTCTGTAATCAAGGAACAGATTATGCGTTACGCCGGTACACTGGAAGTATCCGATGTTGGTACAGTAATCCAGGTTGCCGATGGTATCGCTCGTGTGCACGGACTTGAGAATGCTATGCAGGGTGAGCTTTTGGAGTTCCCCGGCGAGATCTACGGCATGGTTCTTAACCTCGAGGAAGACAACGTTGGTGCGGTTCTTCTTGGTAACTCCAAGAACATCAACGAAGGCGACATTGTTAAAACAACAGGCCGAGTTGTTGAGGTTCCCGTAGGCGATGCAATGCTTGGACGTGTAGTCAATGCGTTGGGACAGCCCATTGATGGCAAAGGACCCATCCAGACAGACAAGTTCCGTAAGATTGAAAGAGTCGCATCAGGTGTTATCACACGTAAATCCGTTGATACCCCTTTGCAGACAGGTATTAAAGCTATTGACTCCATGGTGCCCATCGGAAGAGGACAGCGTGAGTTAATTATCGGTGACCGTCAGACAGGTAAAACTGCCATCGCCATCGATACAATAATTAACCAGAAGGGACAGGGCGTAAAGTGTATTTACGTTGCTATCGGACAGAAGGCTTCCACAGTTGCTTCCATTGTTAAGACTCTTGAAGAGTACGGTGCAATGGCTTATACAACCGTTGTTGCTTCAACTGCCAGTGAGATGGCTCCCTTACAGTACATTGCTCCTTACTCCGGTTGTGCAATCGGTGAGGAGTGGATGGAGAACGGAGAGGACGTACTCGTTATCTATGATGACTTGAGTAAGCATGCTACCGCATACCGTACACTCTCCTTGCTCCTTAGACGTCCACCCGGACGTGAAGCTTACCCCGGTGATGTATTCTATCTGCACTCAAGACTTCTTGAGAGAGCAGCAAGAATGAACGAGGAATACGGCGGAGGTTCC
>JAGACI010000098.1 GCA_017614185.1 Lachnospiraceae bacterium
CGGAATCAGATATTCCAACAGGAAGTGGACCGCCTGAAAGCGAAGCAATCATTGTATCAAGCTGCTTGCAGGCTGCTTCGTAAACGTCCTCCTCGACACAAGGGTCGGCCTCCAAAGAGGTAAGAGAGAAACGAAGGTTATTAAGCAGCTCGTCAACTTCAGGAGTGATGGAACTGAATTTGCCTGCCGTACTTAATACGAGGTTAACAAGACCTGTTCCCTCGGGATTCATGTAGCAGGAGATAAGGCGCATATGATAGGCCTCAAGGTTCTCGAAGCTCTTAACAATAAAGGTTGAATCATATGCAAGATGGTATATAAATGCGGCAGCTGTCCAGGCATTGGAAGCGACCTCCTTAAGGAGTGCGCAGTTGGGGTCCTGAATAAACTGCTCGTAAAAAGCCGTAATTGCAATATCCGAAGGCCTGTAAGGAGGCATAAGACCGTCCATTTCTTCAGGCTCGTTGGGTGTGCCGCCGGTGTTCTTACATACGGTGGCATATTGTTCATAGTCGTTCTTAAGGGAATTGTAAAGAGTATCGACCTCATAAAACTGCATTTCAAAGTCCTTGGAAAGGGCAGTGAACTGCTTGAGGGCGATATTAAACAAAGCCTTTCCGATACTGGGCTTTGCTGTTATCTGCGTCTGAAGAGACGTGATATCGGGAATGGCAAGAGTCTGGAGTGTTACATCCGTAAGCGCCTCATATGTAAAAGAAGGCTCAGGAAGAAAGAGCTCTAAGGCTCCAAGCATTCCTCCTTTCTCTATACGGGTGGCTCCGCCTGAATAGGCCATGTTAACTGATCCTGCTGCTACCTGATAGATTGTTTTGTTATCAGACTGGAAGGTATCGCCTTCCTTAAAGGTCAATGTAGCCATATGGTATCTCCCGAAGAAAAACGTTTTATACAATCGATTATACCCTTACAAAAAGCGAAATTCAATGATTCCGATTGCTTTCCTGTGAAAATATGATAAAATATCATTGTGATTGCGGAAAGCGTGTCATATTGGGAGGTAACACAGGTGTCAGAACAGCTTAGCAAAGAAGAATTTGTAGCCAAGTATAAGGGTATAATCGAGCCTATGATGCGTTACATGCCCTGGCTTCTTAATGCGTCGGGCAAAGCTGCGGATGCCATGTACGGAAATGATGGAATTGCCAATAATTCTCTGGCTTTCCCCGTGTTTGATTCCAACCTTATGAGCTTTGTTAAGGAGATGGGAAATACCCCCTTGATGAACCGTAACTACCCTTACGTATACAGCAAGAAGGGAATGAAGAATGCGGCAGATGAACTTCGTGCCATTTCTGAAGCCACGATTAATGACATTGATGTCTTAAACGGTATCCTTTCCAAGTATGTAATGGGTGGACGGACCAAAGCGGCGCTTTGGAATGCAGGAGTTAAGGACGGCATTTTCCTTAAGCTTTTGGAAAAGTACAAAGAACTTTTGGAGTACTGGGACGGAACCACAATCAGGGATTATTGATTTAACTAAAATGTAATTGGGAGCCAGAACGAGGAATGGGAGAGAAATCACAAAAGAAGCGTAAGTACATTTTGGAAACAGCACGTAAAGTATTCCTTGAGAAGGGATACAAAGACGTTACAATGAAAGATATTGTTGAGGCCTGCGACATAAGCCGAGGAGGTCTCTATTTATATTTTTCAAGTACCAAAGAAATCTTCCTTGAAGTATTGAAGATGGAAGCTGCCGACACGGATGACGTTTTTGGAAGCAACATTTCCAAAGATGCTACGGCTGCCGATATTTTAGCTTTGTTCTTAAAGGAACAGAAGAAAGAACTTCTTCGTAAGAACAATAATCTTACGTTGGCGACGTATGAGTTTTTCTTCGCGGAAGATATGCCCAAGAAGGACAATCTTTTGAAGAATCAGTTCGATTCGGCCGTCAAGATAATAGAGAAATTAATCGAAGCCGGTGTCGAGAGCGGCGAGTTTTATTGTGATGACTGCTCCGGTGCGGCGCGTAATATAATGTTTGTTTTGGAAGGCCTTAAAGTCACTTCCCAGACTATAGGAATAACCCAGGAGACCGTGGACAGGGAACTTTTGTATATCATGCGCGGACTCGCAGCAGACGAATAAAGAAATGTTAAAGCTTTGGATAACTTCCAAAGCTTTTTCTGCATATATTCAGCATTAATTTTTGGAGGAGATAAATGTCACAAGTAACACGAATCTATGTTGAAAAGAAGCCCCCCTTTGCGGTGAAGGCGAAGGAGCTTAGGGAGGAAATCAAGGGATATCTCGGTATCACCGGAGTTAAGAATGTAAGGGTCTTAATCAGGTATGATGTTGAGAATCTGTCGGATGAGACTTTAAAGAGCGCTCTTACGGCAGTTTTTGCCGAGCCCCCGGTTGATGATTATTATCTTGAAGATTTTGACAGAGATGCGAATTCAAGGGTCTTTGGAGTTGAGTACCTTCCCGGACAGTTTGATCAGAGAGCGGACTCTGCGGTTCAGTGCGTGAAGTTTTTAAAAGAGGATGAGGAGCCGGTCATCAAGACCGCGACAACCTACTGCCTCACAGGTGACATCACGGACGAAGAGTTTGACAAAATCAAGGCATATTGTATTAACCCCGTAGATTCCAGAGAGACAGGCATGGTTAAGCCTGAAACTTTGGTTACGGTTTATGATGAGCCCGATGATGTAAAGGTTTTTGACGGATTCACAGAGCTTGACGATGAGGGCCTTAACAAGCTTTATGATTCATTGTCACTTGCAATGACCATCAAGGACTTCAGACATATTTACAATTATTTCAAGAATGAAGAACATCGTGATCCTTCAATGACTGAGATTAGGGTACTTGATACCTACTGGTCGGATCACTGCAGACATACAACATTTTCAACCGAGCTTAAGGATATTTCCTTTGCGGACGGTTATTACAGAACACCCATCGAGACCAGCTACCAGAGCTATCTTGACACAAGAGAAGAGATTTACAAGGACAGAGACGACAAGTACGTATGCCTCATGGACCTTGCACTTATGGGAATGAAGAAGCTTAAAGCCGAGGGCAAACTTGAGGATATGGAGCCTTCGGATGAGATTAATGCCTGCTCCGTAATCGTACCCGTTGAGATGGAGTATAACGGAGAGAAGGTTACCGAGGAATGGCTTGTATTTTTCAAAAATGAGACACACAACCATCCTACGGAAATCGAGCCTTTCGGTGGTGCCGCAACATGTCTTGGCGGCGCTATAAGAGACCCCTTGTCAGGTCGTGGCTATGTTTACCAGGCAATGAGAGTTACCGGTGCCGCTGATCCTACGGTACCTGTCTCAGAGACAATCAAGGGTAAGCTTCCACAGAAGAAGCTTGTTAAATCTGCTGCGGCAGGTTATTCATCATACGGTAACCAGATCGGCCTTGCCACAGGCCTTGTAAAAGAGATTTATCATCCCGGATACGTTGCAAAGAGAATGGAAATCGGTGCAGTTATGGGCGCTGCCAAGAGAAGTAACGTTAAGAGACTTACATCCGATCCCGGAGATATCATCATCCTTCTCGGAGGAAGAACCGGACGTGACGGCTGTGGCGGTGCTACAGGTTCATCCAAGGTTCACACCGAGAGCTCAATCGAGACTTGCGGCGCAGAAGTTCAGAAGGGTAATGCACCTACAGAGCGTAAGATTCAGAGAATGTTCAGACGCCCTGAGGTAAGTAAACTTATAAAGAAATGTAACGACTTTGGCGCAGGCGGTGTATCCGTTGCTATCGGTGAACTCGCTGACGGTCTTACTGTTGACCTTGATAAGGTACCGAAGAAGTATGCGGGCCTTGACGGAACAGAACTTGCAATCTCCGAATCACAGGAGA
>JAGACI010000015.1 GCA_017614185.1 Lachnospiraceae bacterium
GAACATTTCGGTCTCGCGCAATGGAAATCCACGAACCGTGTCAGGTCGGGAACGAAGCAGCACTAAGAGGAATCTTCCATGTGCCGCGAGGAAACCGGAGTGTTCGCGGCACTGACGGCTATGTGGATACGGTATTTTTATGTCTGTTTATGCAAAAGAAACTTATTTAAATGAATTCGAAAGCTGCCTTCTCTGCCCCCGCGAGTGTAACGCCCGCCGCAATGACGATGCCAAAGGTGTATGCAGTGAAAGCAGCCGTCTGATGGTTACCCGCGCTGCCCTTCACATGTGGGAAGAACCCTGCATAAGCGGTGATAGTGGCTCCGGAGCAGTGTTCTTTGCCGGCTGCCCCCTTAAATGCGTCTTCTGCCAGAATTACGAAATTTCCCGTGGAACCTTTGGCAAAGAAATATCCGTCGACAGACTCTCCGAAATCTTTTTGGAGCTTCAAGGCAAAGGCGCCAATAACATCAATCTTGTTACCCCCACACATTATGTTCCACATATCGTGGGGGCTGCTGAATTGGCCCGCGTAAATGGTCTCCGCATTCCTTTTGTATACAATTCAAGCGGATATGAGAAACCCGAAACGCTGGAAATGCTGCGCGGAATCGTCGATGTTTTTCTGCCGGATTTTAAGTATTTTTCATCCGATACCGCCGCTCTTTTTTCAAAAGCCCCCGATTATCCGGAGGTTGCCATGAGAGCTATCGATACGATGTATGAATTTGCAGGTGCGCCTTCTTTTGACCCGACCACAGGTATTATTCAAAAGGGTGTAATCGTGAGAGTTCTGGTGTTGCCCGCTCACACCAACGAAGCCATACAGATAATCCGCTATCTCCACGACAGATACGGCGATAACATCTATATCAGCATCATGAGCCAGTACACACCTCTTCCCGATATTCTTCCGGAAGGCGTCGAATATGACTGCTTAAGACGTTCCCTTACAAAGCGTGAGTATGACAAAGTCTTAAACGCCACCCTTGACATGGGTGTCACTAACGCATTCTTTCAGGAGGGAGCCGTCAACAAAGAAAGTTTCATCCCTCCCTTTAATCTCGAAGGAGTATAACAAAAACCCCCCGACTCACTGCCGGGGGTTTTGATTTATTCAAGATTATCAAGATATTTAATGTAGTTAACCACCATAAGAGCAATCTTGAAGGTAAGGGCATCATCAAAGGTTCTTACGTCAAGGCCGGTGGCCTTTTCAAGCTTCTCCAAACGGTACACAAGGGTATTTCTGTGTACGAACAGCTGTCTGGAGGTTTCCGACACATTTAAGTTATTCTCAAAGAACTTATTAACCGTCGTAAGGATTTCCTCATCGATGGTGTCAGGTATTCCGTCTTTGAAAATCTCATCGATAAACAAATGGCAAAGATTCTCGGGAAGTTGATAAATAAGGCGTCCGATTCCAAGGGAACTGTAGGAAATAACCGTCTTCTCCGCATAGAAAATCTTGCCTACATCAAGGGCCATTTTGGCTTCTTTGTAGGACTTGGAAACGTCCTTAAGCTCGTTAACCTTGGAGCCGAAAGAAACCTTAACCTTCAGCATAGCCTCTGTATTGACTATATCCACAATAGTGTTGGCAATTTCATTGTAATCTTCGAAGCCGTTACAATCTTCCACGTTCTTAATAAGTATGATGTTCTTCTCATCAACTGCGGTAAGATAATCCCCTGCCTGCTGCGAGAACATGCCCTTGAGAACTTCCATTGCGGAATTGTCTTTCTCTATGCGAGCCTCAATCAAGAACACCACTCTGGGGGCATTGACTTCTATATGAAGCTTCTTGGCCCTGTTGTAAATGTCTACCAAAAGAAGGTTATCAAGCATCAGATTCTGGAAGAAGTTGTTTCTGTCGAATCTTTCTTTGTATGCAATAATGAGGGCCTGAATCTGGGAAACACAGATTTTGGCCACCATGTATACATCTTCGGACATTCCCTTGGCCACCAGGATGTAGGCAGTCTCTTCCTCATCATGAATCTTTAAAAGGTGGTGAGCGCCTATTACCTGAGAGTCAGCAGGTGATACCGCGAAAGAATAAATAAACTCTCCCGTAATATCCGATGAATCGAAGGTGGACGCTATCTTAAGTCCCTCCGGATCGTATACGCAAAAATCAATCTTGGTAATGGTATGTAAATCATCTATACAGTTTTGAATAACAGAAGATGTAATCATATTCTTTTCCTATGCTTCGTGATTTTTAGTTACTTTTATTTTATAGCACAATAAAATTTATTACAAGTTAACACAATACAGCCATTTTCCGGAAAAATCAACCCATTTCCATTAGGAAAAAAAAGGCACCGGCAAAGCCGATGCCCTTAAATGGTTCTTACTAGTTGGTAATAACCTGCTCTGTTTCCTTATCGAATACGTGAATCTTTTCAACATCAAGAGCGAACTTGATAGCATCGCCGGGTCTTGAAGTTGTTCTGGAGTCAACTCTTGCAGTGATAGGGAACTCAGCAAGATCGAAGTATAAGTAAACTTCTGCACCAAGCAATTCGTAAACCTTAACGGTTGATTCGAATACGCTGTTAGGTGAGGTCTCGATGAACATCTGAGAATCGTAAACGTCTTCAGGACGAACACCGAAGGTAACGGTCTTTCCGTTGTAACCGCCATCGATAAGCTTCTTGGACTTAGCGGGAGGAAGAGGAATGGACTTACCTGCGATATTGAGGCAAGCTACATCACCCTTAACTTCTACTTCAGCATCAAGGAAGTTCATCTGAGGTGATCCCATGAATCCTGCAACGAAGAGGTTGCAAGGCTTCTCGTAAAGGTTCTGAGGTGTATCAACCTGCTGGATAAC
>JAGACI010000099.1 GCA_017614185.1 Lachnospiraceae bacterium
ACAAGCGCCGCAAGAATCCTTATCCATACCTTTTTATCCTTAAGGATTGCAAATATATAAATCGGAACGACAAATACGAAGAACACATAAATCTGAACAAGGCAGATTATGTATAACGGAACGATTACGTATGAAAAAATCTTTCCCTTATTTTCATCGTCAAAAAGCTTATATATGCATGCCGCAAGGATCATCGTAAGCGCATATCTTAACGGCTCACTCATCTGAGTTGAAATATAAAGGATAATCGGAGCAGCGAAGGCTTCGGTAACAAGAAGTTTTATCTTGCCTGCAAGATCCGGCTTTGCGATAAGAAGGAAAATTGCATTTCCCATCATCATAAAGATGATATTGGCAATCCATACAGTATGGTAATTAAGCCCAAACATCTTCGCAAAAACAGCGTAAGGGAAAATGATTGCAGGGCTCCAGCCGCTTCCCGTTCCAAGGATTGCATGGCCCCCGTTAAAGCCGTAATATCCTATAGAATTCCCGAATGCATTATGGGCTCCGGGCGTAATCCATGTTTTGATAAGTGCATAGTAAACAGCCTCATCATTCCACATGGGAACAGAAAGTCCGCTTCCATATTTGCAAAAATTAAATAAGGCTATCGCTCCCGCCCACAAAGCAGGCAGGAGGATAACCAATATCGCCAACAAAATATTCAGATTCGATTTCTTATTCATGGAACCTGTCATGAACTATATCTCTTCCTTTATGATATAGATTGGTCTGTTTTTGACCTCAAGATAGGTCTTCGCAAGGTACTGGCCTACGATTCCCAGACACAAAAGCTGAACACCGCTTATAAGCGAAATAATACATACAAGTGACGGCCAGCCGTTTGTGGGATCACCAAACACCAAAGTTCTTATAATTGTAAAGATGATGAGAAGGAATGCAAGGACGCAGAAAATAACTCCCATCCATGAAGCAAAGTTAAGGGGAACAGTTGAAAATGCAGTGATTCCTTCCAGCGAGTATTTGAAAAGTCCCCAGAAGCTCCACTTGGTCTCTCCTTTTATTCTCTCGACGTTCTCGAACTCAACCCACTTGGTCTCAAATCCTACCCAGCCAAAAATCCCCTTGGTGAAACGGTTGTACTCAGTCATTTCAAGAACGGCATCAACCATTCTTCTGGACATTAATCTGAAGTCTCTTGCGCCGTCTACAATCTCGGTCTTGGAGATTTTTTTCATCAAGCTGTAGAACCTTCTCGCAAAGAATGAACGAATAGGGGGTTCTCCCTTTCTCGATACTCTTCTTGTGGCAACAGAGTCATAGCCTTCCTTAATGTATCCGAAAAGCTCGGGCAAAAGTGAAGGCGGATCCTGTAAGTCCGCATCCATTATTGCAACATAGTCGCCCTTTGCCTTTTTAAGGCCGGCATACATTGCAGCCTCTTTTCCAAAGTTTCTTGAGAAGGAAACAAGTCTTACTCTTGAATCTTTTCCTTTAAGGGCCTTAACCATGTTTGCGGTGTCATCCCTTGATCCGTCATCCACATAAATAAGCTCAAAATCTATGCCCTCTTTTACGAAGAAATCTTCATTCTTCATAAACTCAGTGTAGAAATACGGGACATTCTCTTCTTCGTTATAGCAGGGTACTATAATGCTTAATAAGCTCATTTCTCCTCCGTCTAGAGATACTCGGTTTCTCCTTCGCTCTCCAGCTTTTCCACTATCTTTTTGACGTCCTGAACTCTGTCCTTGGGGCAAACCAAAACAGCATCATCCGTCTCTACCACCACAAGATTCTCGATTCCGATTGTGGCTATAAGCCTCTTGTCCGAATAAGTTACGCAGTCTTTGGTATCGATAAATACGTGGCTGCCTCTGCTTACGTTTCCGTTTTCATCGGACTTTAAGAGAATGGGAAGTGTGTCAAAACTTCCTATATCATTCCAGCCAAAATCGCCCTCGAGCATATATACGTTGTCCGCTCTCTCCATGATTCCGTAGTCAATCGAAATCTTGGGAATAACGGGATAAATCTCTTCAATAACCTTCTTCTCGTCGGGAGTACCCATGGCATTTCCTATTTTTACAAGGCACTCATAGATATCGGGAAGAAGCTTCTCGAAATACTTAAGAATCGTGGAAGCCTTCCACACAAACATTCCGCTGTTCCATGCGAATCCGCCGTCCGCGATGTAAGCCTTGGCGGTCTCAAGGTCCGGCTTTTCGACAAATTCGGAAACCTTCTTGTATCCGGCCTTCCCGATATCTTCGCTCTTAATGTAGCCGTAACCGGTTGAAGGGAATGTAGGCTTGATTCCTATGGTTATAAGTCCGTCGGTCTCCTCTACAGTCTTTACGGCATCCGCCATAACTTTTCTGTAAGCTTCCTCATTCTGTATAAAGTGGTCGGAGGCAAGTATTAACATGACTCCGTCCTCATATTTTCTGACTATCTCCATAGCGGCATATCCGATGCAGGCCGCCGTATTTCTCGCTGCAGGTTCCGCAAGGATATGGTCCTTTGCTACCCTGCCGCCCATGAAATCGAAAGTAAGGTCGGCATGTCTTGTACCCGTTACGACAAATACATCTCCGGAATCAATAAGGCCTTTCAGTCTGTCACAGGTCTCATTGACCATCACATCCTTACCGCTTAAATTCAAAAACTGTTTGGGCAATTGTCTGCGGCTTAAAGGCCAGAATCTGGTTCCTCCGCCGCCGGCCATGATTACGCCATATGTCCTCATAGTCTGGCATTCTCCACGTTCTCTTTGAACCATTCGTATGCGAGCTTAACACCCTCTTCAAGGTCTACTTTGTGCTTAAATCCAAGGTTATGAAGCTTGGTTACATCACAAAGCTTTCTGGGAGTACCGTCAGGCATATCCTTGTTCCAGATGATTTCGCCTTCGTAGCCTACTGTCTTTTTGACAAGCTCTGCGAGTTCTTTAATGGTAACCTCTACGCCGGTACCGATGTTAACATGCTCCTCGCCGTTATAATTCTCAAGGAGGAATACACAAGCATCCGACATATCATCAACGTAAAGGAATTCTCTTAAGGGTGAACCTGTTCCCCAAAGTTCAACGCTTGGTGCACCGTTAACTTTGGCGTCATGGAACTTCCTTATCATTGCGGGCATAACGTGTGAGCCCGAAAGATCGTAGTTGTCATGAGGTCCGTAGAGATTGGTAGGCATGCAGCTTATAAAGTTGTCGCCGTACTCTCTCTTAAAGTATTTGCACATCTGCATTCCGGAAATCTTGGCAATTGCGTATGCTTCGTTGGTCTGCTCAAGGGGACCTGTAAGAAGCGCGCTCTCCGGAATGGGCTGAGGTGCCATCTTAGGGTAAATACAAGTGCTTCCGAGGAAAAGTAACTTTTTAACCTTATGATCGTGAGCACACTTGATTACGTTACACTGAATCTGCATGTTCTCATATGCAAACTCTGCGGGAGTGGTGTTGTTGGCGTTGATTCCGCCTACTTTTGCTGCGGCTAAAACCAC
>JAGACI010000100.1 GCA_017614185.1 Lachnospiraceae bacterium
AAATCGGAAAAAGAAAACATGATGGTGCGGTTGCTTCCGGTTTTGAGGCTTTTGCCGATTATGTTTGTCTCATAGTGAAGCTCTTCGCAGACTCTTAAAACGCGCTCTTTGGTCTTGGCGCCCACGTTGCTTCGCCCGTTTAGGACATTTGAAACTGTCGATGCAGATACACCGGCTGCTTTGGCAACATCTTTGATTCCTGCCATCATACCCTCCTGTTTTACATTGAAAAGTTGTATGTTTTAGTAAAATTATAGCACGTTTTACTAAAACATCAATTAATATTGAAAAAATCACAAAAAATTGAACATAAGATTAGGTCAAAAAGTGGAACTTTTTTAAACATATTGACCTAAAAACAGGCCCGGTTTTAGAATAATTGTGTAACGATTTACTAATTCCTTAAAGGAGAGAAGGAGAATTAACTTATTATGAGAAAGACAAGAAAAGTGTTAGGAGCTGCTTTAATCGCAGCTATGATCGCAGGCCTTTGCTTAACAGGTTGCGGTTCAGGGGGAAAGAAGAGTGGCAAGATTACCATCTTCCAGTCAAAGACAGAGATTATGACTGAACTCAATAACCTTGCAAAAGCTTACACGGATGAAACCGGAGTAGAGGTTGAGGTTTGGGAGACAACCGGTGATAACTATTACTCAGATTTAAAGACAGGTTTATCAACACAGGCAGGAGCAACATTATTCTCACTCCAGCCCGGCGCAGAGTCAATCGAGATGGCTGACTATCTCGCAGACCTTGGCGGATTATCATTTGTCAATAAAATCGGCGCAGGCATGGCTGATGAGGTAAACGGCAAGATAGTAGGTATTCCTTACACAGTTGAGGGATTTGGACTTGTATATAATAAGGACCTTGTAGACGCTAGTAAGATTGCTACAACTAATGACCTTATTTCTTATCTTGAAAGCTCAGAAGCAGACAATGCACTTGGACTTTCACAGGAAGATTACTTCCTTATCGCACATATCTTAAACGCACCTTTTGCAGTTCAGGCTGATCCTGACGGATACCTTGAGAAGGTTCTTAAAGGTGAAGAGAGAATGTCAGACAACCAGGCTTTCAAAGAGTTCGCACAGATTATGGAAGCAATCAGAGCCAACTGCACCAACCCTGTTGATATCACATACGATAACAACTGCGGTGATTTCGCAACAGGCAAGACAGCAATGATCCACCAGGGTAACTGGTGTACAGGAATGTTTGCAGACTACAACGTATCCTTTGATATGTCACTTGCACCCGTTCCCGTAGAAGGCAACAAGGCTATCTCAGTTTCCGTACCTATTGCATGGTATGTAAACACAGATGCCTCAGAAGATGAGCAGAAGCTCGCAAAGGATTTCCTTGAGTGGTTATACACATCAGAGACAGGCAAGAGCTATATGATGGATAAGTTCAACTTCATCCCCGTTGTTGACGGCATGGAGAACAAGAACCTTGATCCCATCAACCAGGCAGTTTCAGAAGCAGTTATCAAAGGAAACACAATTCCCTGGGTAATGTCTAACTGGCCTGCAGGTATCGTAACAACAGACCTTGCACCTATCACCAAGGAATTCTTTACTACAGATATGTCAGGCATCGAGCTTGTTGACAAGCTTAACGATGCATTTGTAAAAGCAGCAAAATAGTTTGTTAGGGGTACGGGGTGCCTTATGAGAAGGAAGGCGCCCCGTTTGGAGGGTTAGGATGAAAATCGGAAAAGGATGGTACGTGCTTTTTACTTTACCTTTAATGCTCGTATTCATGATAGTGGTTGTAATACCTTTCATTATCGGTATCGGCTACTCGTTCTTTGAATGGGACGGACTTGCAAAGCACGCAGCGACATTTGTGGGATTTAGAAACTACACTGAGGTATTCAAAGATACCCAGTTTCTTAATGCTACGGTGAGAACCACAATCTTTACACTTATAAGCGTAATCACGGTAAACGTGTTCGGTATTATATTTGCACTGGTTGTAACCACCAAGCTAAGAGTTCGAAACGTGGCAAGGACAATGCTCTTTATGCCCTACCTTATCGGTGGCCTTATCTTAGGTTACATTTGGAAGAGCGTTTTCCAGGAGTTTTTCCTTTCAATCGATTGGGGAAACTGGCTTACTGACCCTGTTAAGTCCATAGTGGCTATGATTGTCGTAACCACATGGCAGTTAGCCGGATACGTGATGATTGTCTACATCACGGGTATCATGGCTATTCCTGCGGATGTTTTGGAGGCAGCGCAGGTTGACGGAGCTACTTACCTTCAGACCCTCTTTAGAGTTAAGTTCCCGATGCTTATGCCCTCATTTACCATTTGCCTTTTCCTTTCTTTGTCCAACTGTTTCAAGATTTACGATGTAAATATTTCCCTGACGGGTGTCGGACCCAACTATCAGTCGGAAATGTTTTCACTTAACATCTACAACGAAATTTTCAGCCTCAGTAATTTTGGATATGGCCAGGCTAAGGCCATCATATTCTTCCTTATTATTGCGGTTATAACACTTATCCAGGTAAGTATCACTAAGAAGAGGGAGGTGGCGTTATAATGCTTTACTTTTCAAAGCCCGTTAAGGTTATCTTAAACGTCCTGACCGTACTCTTTTGTGTGATTTATCTGTTCCCGATTTATCTGATCCTTACAAACTCTTTTAAGAGCAGATCGGAGATGTACGAGAACATGGTGGCATTGCCGGGTTCGCTTTCGTTACAGTACTATGCGAGTGCACTTGAAAAAATGAATTTCTTTACATCCTTAAAGAACTCATTGATTCTCACAATCGTTTCAATCGCTATCATAGTAATCTTTGCCTCAATGACGGCATGGATGTTTGTAAGAAGCAAAAACAAGCTGTCGGTCATTTTGTTTGACATACTTGTTGCGACAATGCTTATTCCTTTCCAGACAATCATGATGCCTTTAATGCAGGAGATGAACTGGATTGGCAATAACCTTGGAATAAAAATGAC
>JAGACI010000101.1 GCA_017614185.1 Lachnospiraceae bacterium
TCAAGCTCTTTTGCAATATATTTGGACAGATTGTTTACGCAGTCATGGTAACTTCCTTCCATGGTTGCCCCTGCTGCTCTCGCATGTCCGCCACCGCCAAATGCGCTGACAACCTTACTAGCATCAACCTTGGGAGTAGTGCGAAGGCTTACTTTGTACTTGAAAGTTCCAAGTTCATACATGAAGATAGCGCAGTCTATGCCCTTAATATTTCTGAGCTGATTAACTATTCCTTCAAGATCTTGAGGCGTAGCCTCATAGAAATCCATTGTTCTTCTGTCTACGCAGCTTACTATGCATCTTCCATCAAGGAATCTTACACTCTCAAGCATAGCCCTGCCCATTATCTGATTCTGAACATAAGTCTTCTGGTAGAATGTTTCCTCGACTATTCTCGGGAAATCAAAATCAAACTTTATGAGTTCAGACGCTGCAATGAGTGTCTCAGGTCTTGTATTTGAATACTGGAAAACGCCTGTATCGTGAATAATACCGATGTAAATTGCAAGAGCGATGTCAGAATCCATTCTCTCCTCATAGGAAAGAGAATTCTCATCGTTTTTGATAAGTTCATAGACAAGTTCGCTTGCGGAACCAACTTCCGGGAAACAATAGTTTTCCTTGCCTGTGCCGTTTGCGTTTGTGATGTGATGATCGATGTTTACGGTAAGCTTTGACTCTTCAAACATCTTTGCTGCCTTCTCATTCATCCTGTCGTAACTGCAATCCAGGCAAAAGAAGACATCAAAACCGCCCTCATGCTCATATGAGGTGTCGATATCATCAAGATACTTCATATCTCTCATGTTTTCATTCTTTGAATCAAGCATGAGAGATATCTTTGCATCTTTCGCTATTTTTTTAAGATAAAGATAAATAGCCATGGTGGAGCCAAAGCAATCGCCATCCGGACGAATATGTCCGCTGATTCCGATTGTCTTTGCTCCTTCCACTATTTTAGACAGTTTCATCATTCTCCGGTCTGTCCTCCTTTTTGTTCACCTCATCGATTAACTTGGACATGTTAACGCCATACTCAATGGAGTTGTCCATGATGAATGTGATTTCGGGAGTGTTGCGAAGATTAATCTTCTTCGCGAGGTAATTTCTGATGTATCCCGAAGCTGACTCCAGGCCTTTCTTGGTCTGAAGTCTTGCTTCCTCATCACCGTAAACGGAGATGTAAGCCTTACATGTCTTAAGATCGGGAGCTACATCAACCGAGACAACGCTTGTCATGGGAGAGATTCTGGGGTCTTTGATCTCGCCTCTTATACACTCTGCCAGAACATGCATTACCTCTTCATTGATTCTTATACTTTTAATACTGTTTTTTCTCATTATGAAACCTCGATTCTATCGGGGAACCTCAACCATGATATATGCTTCAACCTGATCAAGTTCCTTGATTGCGTCGAATCCTTCGAATACGAGACCGCACTCGAATCCGGCCTTAACCTCTTTGACGTCATCCTTGAATCTCTTAAGGGATGCAAGATTTCCTTCGAATACCTGCTCGCCCTCACGGGTAATTCTGACTTTACAGCCTCTCTGGAATACACCGTCAAGTACATATGAACCTGCGATGTTACCGACTGCGCTGGCTTTGAAGATCTGACGAACTTCTGCATGGCCGATAACTTTCTCCTCAAATACGGGATCAAGCATACCCTTCATAGCAGCTTCGATGTCCTCGATAGCCTGATAGATTACCTTGTAAAGTCTTACGTCAACGCCTTCTCTTTCTGCAGAAGCCTTAGCCTGTGCGTCGGGACGTACGTTAAATCCGATGATGATAGCATTTGAAGCACTTGCAAGAACAACGTCGGACTCGTTGATTGCACCTACGCCGCCGTGGATGCACTTAACAACGACTTCCTCGTTGGAAAGCTTAAGGAGTGAAGTCTTAACGGCCTCAACTGAACCCTGTACATCAGCCTTAACGATGATGTTGAGTTCCTTAAGGTTACCTGCCTGAATCTGGCTGAATACATCATCAAGTGACATATGAGCCTTGGTCTCTTCAAGCATCTTCTCCTTGTGCTGAGTAACGAATGCCTCTGCATAAGACTTGGCTGTCTTATCGGAATCATGGGCAATGAATACTTCACCGGCGTTGGGAACGTCATTAAGACCAAGAATCTCAACGGGTGTTGAAGGAATAGCTTCCTTAACCTTTCTGCCCTTATCATCAATCATTGCTCTTACTTTACCGTGGCTTGAACCTGCGGAGATGAAGTCTCCAACATGCAATGTACCCTTTTGTACAAGTACAGTTGCAACAGGACCACGTCCCTTATCAAGTTCTGCCTCGATAACGATACCTCTTGCTCTTCTGTTGGGATTAGCCTTGAGTTCAAGGATATCCGCTGAAAGAAGAATCATCTCAAGAAGCTGTTCGATACCTTCTCCGGTCTTTGCTGAAACAGGTACGAATACTGTGCTTCCACCCCAGTCCTCGGAAATAAGGTCATATTCTGTAAGCTCCTGCTTAACTCTGTCGATGTTGGCATTGGGCTTATCAATCTTGTTAACTGCAACGATGATTTCGATTCCGGCAGCCTTTGCGTGGTTGATAGCCTCGATTGTCTGAGGCATTACACCGTCGTCTGCTGCAACAACAAGGATTGCGATATCTGTAGCATTGGCGCCACGCATACGCATAGCGGTGAATGCTTCATGTCCGGGTGTATCAAGGAAGGTAATCTTACGGTCGTTAACCTTAACGGTGTAAGCACCGATTGCCTGTGTGATACCGCCGGCCTCTTTATCTGTAACGTTTGTCTTTCTGATTGCATCAAGAAGTGAAGTTTTACCATGGTCAACGTGTCCCATTACACAGATAACGGGAGCTCTTGTAACCATATCTTCAGGATTCTCATCCTCTTCCTTGAGAAGCTCTTCAATGATATCAACCTTAACTTCCTTCTCACAGATAATCTCATACTCAATGGCAATGTTCTCTGCCTCTTCAAATGAGATTTCCTGGTTAACCGTAACAACCTGTCCCTGTAAGAAGAGCTTTTTGATAATTGCAGAGGGCTGCTGTTTCATCTTCTCTGCAAGCTCTTTAATGGTGATTGTCTCAGGAATGGTAATAACTTTGATTACTTCTTCTACTGTTTCTTCTTTCTTCTTTTCAGGCTTGATGAAGCGACCTGCTTTGTTCTTGGGAGCTGCGTCCTCCTCATAGATAAGATCTTTCTTGGATCTCTTGTCGCGGTCCTGATTAGCTCCACGCCTCTTGTCGTCTTTGCCACCTTGGCCGCCACCTGCGTTCCCAAAGTCTTTGCCGCCCTGGCCGTTTGCGTACCTGTTACCCTGCGCCTGAGCATTCCTCTGACCGAAGTTCTTATCGCCTTCAGGCTTAGCATAGCCTGAACGAGGGCCGTTATTAGACTGAGCGCCGTAATTAGAATTTGGACGTCCATCGGGTCTACCCTGAGCCCCTGCGGGTCTGGGTCTTCTCTCCGTATTCTCATTGGTTCTGTTTCCCTGATATCTGTCATTGGTTCTACCTGCATTAGGAGCTGCCTGAGCGTTGTCGTTTCTTCTGTTCTCAGGTCTTCCTGTGTTCTGGCTTCTCATATCCTTTAAGCCCTGCATCTCGTTGGGATCAGTAGGCTTAACAGATGATCTGATAAGAGGTCTGTTTACACTCGGTGTAGGTGAAGGAGGTGTTGAGGGTTTGATTAATCCGCCGGGACGGCCTGTGCCGCCCATAGGTCTTTGACCCTGTCCACCCATAGGTCTCTGACCTCCCTGAGGTCTTCCACCGGGCATCTTTGAGTTAGCTGAGTTGCTAACGATAATAATCTTCTTTTTCTTCTTCGGAGGCTCTGCGTTTCCGTCAGCCTTGGGAGCCTCTGCCTTGGGAGCGGGAGCTTTGGGAGCCTCCTCCTTCTTGGCGGGAGCTTCTGCCTTTGCGGGAGCCTTTCCGAATTTCTTTCTAACCATTTCGATTGCGTCGTCTTCGATGGAACTCTGAGCGGCCTTAACCTCCACCCCTTTTTCCGTCAAAAACGTAATCACGTCTTTGCTTTGTATATCCAGCTCTTTTGCGAGCTCATGAACTTTCATTTTAGCCATGCTTTATCCTCCGTCCTATTTTGTCTCTTCCAATGAACCAAGCAGTTCTGTAAGCTTAGCGGCAAAGCCTGCATCCGTAACTCCGGCCGATGCTCTCATCTCTTTTCCTATTGCATGACCAAGGTCATCCTTTGTGCCGTATACGAATACCGGTACTTTGTAAAAAGCACCCTTGTCCGTAAAAAGCTTCTTCGTGTTATCCGAAGCATCTTCAGCCACAATAACAAGTTTGACCTTTCCGTCCTTTATGCCGTTTTCTGTCGAGAACTCACCGCTTACAACCTTACCGGCTTTGGTGGCAAGTCCCAAAAGAGATAAAATCTTATTCTGCGCCATCCTCAAACTCCTTAACAAGATTCTCGTATACTTCCTCGGGAATCGCTGTGTGAAGTGACCTTTCAAGTCCTTTTGACTTCCTGGCTTTCATAAGGCAATCAAGATTCTTGCATATGTAAGCGCCTCTTCCGTTCTTTCTGCCCGTAAGATCAAGCACAACTTCATCCTCGGGAGTCTTAAGCACTCTCATAAGCGTTCTCTTGTCCTTCATTTCGCCACAGCCCAAGCACTGTCTCATTGGAATTTTTTTGTCCATGCTTATTACTCTTCTCCGTCCTCGGAGGCCTCTTCATAGCCTTCTTCGTACTCGCCTTCGTACTCCTCATCGTACTCGTCGTCATCATACTCGTAGTCTTCGATACGGAATCCGGGAGTATCCTTAGCCTGAGTCTCACTCTTGATATCAATCTTGTAGCCTGTAAGTCTTGCTGCAAGTCTTGCGTTCTGACCTTCCTTACCGATTGCAAGGGAGAGCTGGTAATCAGGAACAACTACCTTTGCTGTCTTCTCATCGGGATCAGCGAATACTGCAACAATCTTTGCAGGTGAAAGAGCATTCTGAATAAGTGTACCGGGGTTCTCATCCCAGTTAACGATATCAATCTTCTCGCCTCTAAGCTCTTCAACGATTGCGTTAACTCTTGCACCGTTCATACCTACACATGCACCTACGGCGTCAACGTTGGGGTTGTTGCTGTAAACCGCAATCTTGGTTCTGCTTCCTGCTTCTCTTGCGATTGACTTGATTTCAACTGTTCCGTCCTTAATCTCTGTAACCTCTGACTCAAAGAGTCTCTTAACAAGGTCCGGATGAGTACGGCTTACATTGATACGAGGTCCCTTGGGAGTGTTCTTAACATCTACGATGTAAAGTTTAATTCTCTCAGTGGGCTTGAATACCTCAGTCTTAACCTGCTCATTCTCGGAAAGGATAGCATCTGCCTTGCCAAGGTTAATAGAAATGTTCTTGCCAACGTATCTCTGAACGATACCGGTAACAACATCTTTTTCTTTCTCATAGAACTGATTGTAGATAACGCTTCTCTCTTCCTCACGAATCTTCTGTAAGATAACGTTCTTTGCATTCTGAGTAGCGATACGACCGAACTCTTTGGACTTGATCTCGATGCGAACTGTTCCGCCGACTTTAGCCTTCTTGTTGATTGCCTTGGCATCTTCAAGAGCGATCTGAAGAACATCGTCCTCAACCTCATCCTTTGTAGCTACAACTTCCTTCTCGGCATAAACCTCGAATTCACCTGTCTCTCTGTTAATCTCAACCTTCACATTGTCTGCCTTGCCAAAGTGGTTCTTGCAGGCTGTAAGAAGAGAGTTCTCAATAGCCTCAAACAAGGTTTCCTTGCTTATGTCTTTCTCCTTTTCCAGCACATCCAATGCTTCCATTAACTCTGTATTCATCTTTTCTAATCTCCTCCTATCAAAAATCAATTGCCAATCTCACGTCTGCAAGATCGGTGCGATTAAATACTTTGTCTTCGCCGTCAATAGTTACTGTTATTGTTTTATCATCAAAGGCTTTTAAAACGCCTTCGAAATTCTTAACCTTATCGATAGGTTTAAATGTCTTAAGTTCAACATCCTCACCTATGCTCTTTTCAAAATGTCTGTCCTTCTTAAGGCTTCTTCCGAGTCCCGGAGAACTAACCTCTAAGATATACGCATCTTCGATGAAGTCTTCTTCATCCAGCTTGTCGGACAATGCTCTGCTGACTGCTTCGCAATCATCAATGTCCACTCCGCCTTCCTTGTCAATGTAGGCTCTCAAATACCAGTCGCTGCCTTCTTTGACATACTCAACGTCATAAATCTCAACGCCCTGTTTATCAGTGATAGGCTTTAAGATTTCCTCTGTCCTGGTCTCATAAGTCTTTCCTTTTGACAATGCTCTCACTTCCTTTCTCTATTCAGTTTTATTTGCCGAAAAATTGCATGAAAAAGGTGGACCTTTTTGGCCCACCTGAATCTTTACACTATCAACACTGTTATGTTACCCTAAAA
>JAGACI010000102.1 GCA_017614185.1 Lachnospiraceae bacterium
AGGAAGAACACCCGGATGCCGATGTTGTATTCATTGGTCCCTGTGCTTCCAAGAAACTTGAAGCATCCAGAAGAACAGTCAGAAGTGATGTTGCTTTTGTTATCACCTTTGAAGAACTTGTCGGTATGTTTGAAGCTAAGGGTATCCTTGTTGATGAGATAGAGGCAATGGATAAGATGAACGATGCCACAAGCGCGGGCCGTGGATACGGTGTCGCAGGCGGTGTTGCCGAAGCCATCGAAAAGGTTATCAGAAGAAATCACCCCGATGTCGAGGTAATGATAGAGCATGCCGAGAGCCTTGCAGAATGCAAGAAGATGCTTATGCTTGCAAAGGCAGGCAAGAAGAACGGATGCCTGATTGAGGGTATGGCTTGTCCCGGCGGATGCGTAGCCGGTGCCGGAACCAACCTTCCGATTGAGAAGGCTAAACAGGAAGTTGACAAGTTTAAAAAGCAGGCTGACAAAGAACTGCCTGATGAGAAATAATTACGGAGGAATATTATGAAGATCAGAACAAGATTTGCCCCTTCTCCGACAGGAAGAATGCATGTGGGTAATCTTCGTACCGCTTTGTATGAGTATTTGATTGCAAAACATGAGGGCGGAGATTTTATCTTAAGAATAGAGGATACTGACCAGGAACGTCAGGTTGAGGGAGCTGTTGATATCATTTACAGAACCCTTGAGAAAACAGGACTTAAGCATGATGAAGGTCCTGATAAGGATAAGGGTTACGGCCCTTACGTTCAGAGTGAGAGAGTTAAATCCGGTCTTTACATGGAATATGCCAAGCAGCTTGTAGAGAAAGGCGCAGCGTATTACTGTTTCTGCGATAAGGAGAGACTTGAGAGCCTTAAGCAGGAAGTTGAGGGTAAGGAGATCGTCGTTTATGACAAGCATTGTCTCCACCTTTCAAAGGAAGAGGTTCAGGCCAATCTTGATGCCGGAAAGCCCTTCGTTATCAGACAGAACGTTCCCAATGAAGGAACAACTACTTTCCACGATGAGCTTTACGGAGATATCACCGTAGACAACTCCGAACTTGATGATATGATCCTCATCAAGTCAGACGGATTCCCTACATATAACTTTGCAAATGTTATAGATGACCATCTTATGGAGATTACACATGTTGTAAGAGGTAATGAGTACATTTCCTCATCACCCAAGTATCAGCGTTTGTACGATGCATTCGGATGGGAGTCTCCCAAGTATATCCACCTTGGACTTATCACTGATGAGAATCACAAGAAACTTTCAAAGAGAAGCGGACATTCATCCTTTGAAGATCTTCTTGAGCAGGGATTCCTTACAGAAGCAGTAATTAACTATATTGCACTTCTCGGATGGTCTCCCGAAGATAACAATGAGTTCTTCACTCTTGATGAGCTTGTTAAGGCATTTGACTACAAGAAGATCAACAAATCCCCTTCCGTATTTGACGTTGCCAAGCTTCGCTGGATGAACGGCGAGTACATCAAGAAGATGGACTTCGATGCTTTCTACGAGATGGCAGAGCCTTATCTTAAACAGGTACTTAAGAAAGACTTCGATTTAAAGAAGATTGCAAACATGGTTAAGACACGTATCGAGGTATTCCCCGATATTCCTGACCATATTGATTTCTTTGAGGAACTTCCTTCATATGATCCTGAGATGTATGTTCATAAGAAGATGAAGACAACCAAGGAATCTTCACTCGAAGTATTAAAGGATGTATTACCCATCCTTGAGAATACAGATGATTACAGCAATGATGCTCTTTATGCTACATTGCTTAAGTATGTGGAAGAAAAAGAAGTAAAGAACGGCTACGTTATGTGGCCTATCAGAACCGCCGTTTCCGGCAAGCAGATGACTCCTGCGGGCGCAACGGAAATCATGGAGGTTCTCGGTAAAGAAGAATCCCTTAAGAGAATTAAGAAGGGTATCGAATTACTTGAAGGAAAATAAAGCCCAATACGAGGCTATCCGGCACTTCACGGGTCCTGCCAGAGTTCTGGCGGGACCGGGAGCCGGTAAGACTTATGTCTTGGTAAACAGGATAATGCACCTGATAAACGAGTGTAACGTTCCTGCAGACAAGATTCTTGTAATCACATTCACCAAAGCCGCAGCTCTGGAAATGAGAGAGCGGTTCAATAAACTCACAAAGGGACCGATTCTTCCCGTTCACTTCCACACATTCCACTCATTATTCTATTTTTTTCTTAAACAGAGTCACGTATATTCAGATTTTTCTGTTGTATCAAATCAAGAGAAATTCCAGACCGTATCACATATCAAGAATACGATTAAAACGAAGTTTCCGACAGAACCGTATGTCAGTAACGAGTATCTTATTACACTTATTTCTTACGCTTTAAATGAAGGAGATGATGACAGAGAGGAGAGTATTTTATCTAAAGAATGCGTAAGTTACGCAGTTAAGGAGTATAAGCAATTAATTACAAGAGAACACAAGCTTGATTTTGATGATTTTGCCACAAAGACAAACGAAGTGTTCGACAAATATCCGGGGTTATTAAAGAAGTTACAATCAAATTATGAATTCATACTAATCGATGAGTTTCAGGACATAAATTCGGCTCAATATGAGGCCATAAAGCGGCTTGCAGCTCCACACGGCAACATCTTTGCGGTTGGTGATGACGATCAGGCGATTTACGGCTTTAGAGGGGCCAGACCTTCTATCATGAGAGACTTCCTCTCAGATTTCCCAGATTCCAAAGAAATACTGCTTGCAACAAACTACAGATGTTCGTCAGAGATTCTTCATTTTGCTCTTGACTGCATAAAAGAGAATAAAGACAGAGTTTCGAAAGAACTTATGGCTGAGCGTGGTGAACTTAATCCTGTAAGGATAATACCATGTAAGGATAAGGCTTTTCAGAATAAAAAAATCGTTGATTTGATTAAGATGCATATTGATAGGACTTCTTCTGATGGAAATCATAAACTATCTTTATATGACGGGACCCCAAAATTAAGCGATATCGCCATAATATGCCGGACCAACAACATGCTTGATATCTATGCAATGGTTCTTAAGAAAGCAGGAATCCCTTTCTATTACCGCGAGAGAAGGAAGACCGGACTCTTTGACAATGCGATTTCAAAGGATGTGCTTGCCTATTTTGCCATTGCTTCAGGGTAGGCTGTAAGAAAAGACTATGTAAGGATTCTTGGAAAAGGGGCTTTGGATGTTGTAAGAGGAATATTTGCATCTGAGAGCGTTGATATGGCTTCAATAATTGCAAAGAACAGAAGCGATTTTGTATTATGCGAGGAACTTAATTCATTTGAGAGAAAGATGAAGCTTTTATCAAAGATGGATGCTTCTTCGGGCCTTAACTACATCATGAAGGGCCTCCACTATGAGAACTATCTTGTCGGCAAACGCTTAAGAAATCCGGAAAGCGAAGTCGAGGACGAGAGAGTGCTTGAATCACTTGAAACATTTGCGGCTGATTATGACAATCTTACGGGATTTATGAGGTTTGCTTCAGAATATGAGGCAT
>JAGACI010000103.1 GCA_017614185.1 Lachnospiraceae bacterium
TGTGAGTGCTTAAAGCTTGATTGCCCGGCACCTGACCTTACCAAATGGAAACAGATGGTTTGGGACTATGAGCATCCCCAGAAGAAAGTAAAGATTGCTCTTGTAGGTAAATATGTAGCGCTTCACGATGCATACCTCAGCGTAGCAGAGGCACTTAAGCACGGCGGAATCGCCAACAAAGCAGAAGTTGAAATCGACTGGATTGATTCAGAGACGGTTACCGATGAGAATGCAGCCTCAATTTTGAAAGACGCAGACGGAATCCTTGTTCCCGGAGGTTTTGGAACCAGAGGAATCGAAGGAAAGATAAGCGCAATCAGGTATGCAAGAGAAAACAAGATTCCTTTCCTTGGACTTTGCCTTGGAATGCAGCTCTCAATCGTAGAGTTTGCAAGAGATGTCTTAGGACTTAAGGATGCCTCAAGCATAGAGATAGATCCTGATACGAAGAATCCTGTTATCAACCTTTTACCTGACCAGGAAGGCGTAACGGATATCGGAGGAACCTTAAGACTCGGAGCTTATCCCTGTGTTCTTTCGGAGGAAAGCATTGCATACTCCTTATACGGTAAGAAAGATATATCCGAAAGACACAGACACCGCTACGAAGTAAACAATGATTACAGAGATGATTTAAGGAAAGCCGGAATGAGACTTTGCGGACAGTCTCCCGACGGAAGAATCGTCGAAATGATTGAACTTACGGACCATCCTTTCTTCCTTGCAACACAGGCACATCCGGAGTTCAAATCAAGACCTGATGAACCCCATCCTTTATTCTTCGGGTTCATAAAGGCAGCTTTAAGCAAATAAATGTAAAGGGAAAATGAGATGAATAATAAGGGATTATACGATCCGACATTTGAACATGACAATTGCGGTATCGGCGCAATCATAGATGTAAACGGCAAGAAGAGTCACAAGATTGTGGCTGATGCCTTAAGCATCGTAGAGAACCTTGAGCACAGAGCAGGTAAGGACGGCACCGGTGAAACGGGTGACGGCGTAGGTATACTTACAGGTATTCCTCATAAGCTCTTAAAAGAGGAGTGTGCTAAGCTTGGCATTACTCTTAAGGGAGAAAGAGAATATGCGGTAGGTATGTTTTTCATGCCTGACGATGATTTGAAGTGCGCAAGAGACAAGAAGATGTTCGAAGTCATCACAGGCAAAGAGGGACTTAAGTTCCTTGGCTGGAGAGAGGTTCCCACCAACAGCAAAGTCCTTGGAAGCAAGGCTTTAAGCTGCATGCCACGTATAATCCAGGGATTTATAGAAAGACCTGAAGGAGTCGAGAAGGATATCGACTTTGACAGACAGTTATATGTTGTACGAAGAATCTTTGAGCAGAGTGCGGATACCACATATGTTCCTTCACTCTCTTCAAGAACCATTGTCTATAAGGGCATGTTCCTTGTAGGACAGCTTCGTACCTTCTTTACGGACCTTATGGACAAGAGATATGAGTCGAACGTTGCCATGGTTCACTCAAGATTCTCAACTAACACCAATCCCAGCTGGAATCTTGCTCACCCCAACAGAATGCTCGTACATAACGGTGAGATTAATACCATTAAGGGTAACGTTGATAAGATGCTTGCCAGAGAAGAGACCATGGAGAGCACCGTATTTGACAAGGATGACATGACAAGAGTTCTCCCTGTTATTCCCAAGTACGGCTCAGACTCAGCAATGCTTGACAACACTCTTGAATTCCTTATGATGAGCGGAATGGAACTGCCTCTTGCAGCCATGATTCTCATCCCCGAGCCTTGGAGTCACAACGACACTATTTCAATGGAGAGAAGAGACTTCTTCCAGTACTACGCTACCATGATGGAGCCCTGGGACGGCCCTGCATCAATCCTTTATTCAGACGGTGATGTAATGGGAGCAATCCTTGACAGAAACGGTCTTCGTCCTTCCAGATACTATGTAATGGATGACGGTAGACTTATCCTCGCTTCCGAAGTAGGTGTGCTTGATATTGACGAAGCTCACGTTTTAAAGAAAGAAAGATTACATCCCGGAAAGATGCTTCTTGTAGATATGAAAAAGAAGAAAATCTTCTCGGATGAAGAATTAAAAGAACATTATGCCTTGGAAAAACCTTACGGAGAGTGGCTTGACGGCAACATGCTTGAGCTTAAGGACTTAAAGATTCCCAACATCAAGCCCGAAAGCTACGAGGGAGATTCCCTTATTAAACTCCTTAAGGCATTCGGATATACATATGAAGAGTGCAGAGAGAGCGTTCTTAACATGGCCTTAAAGGGAGCCGAGAATATCGGCTCAATGGGTATCGATACTCCTTTGGCTGCCATGTCCAAAGAATATCAGCCGTTATTTAACTATTTCAAACAGCTCTTTGCACAGGTTACAAACCCGCCTATTGACGCGGACAGAGAGAAGATTGTTACATCGACAAACGTATACGTCGGCAAGAACGGTAACCTCCTTGAGAAGAAGGCCGAGAACTGTCACGTACTTAAGATTCACAA
>JAGACI010000003.1 GCA_017614185.1 Lachnospiraceae bacterium
AAAAAAGTGCCTCATCTGAGGCACTTTTAATTTGCTTAAATCTGTTTAACCGTCTCACCTTCAACTAGTTTTCCGGGTACACTTATAAGCTTTGGAAGCCATGAGTTGGGATTCTCGATATTGTCGACAAGCTGTCTTGCCGCTTCCTCACCCATTTTTGTAGCATCCTGCTTATATGTGGTAAGCCTGGGTCTTAAAACCTCTGAAAGAAGGATTCCATCGTATCCGACAACGCTCATATCTTCGGGAATCGACAACCCTGCCTGCTCTAAGGCATTCATTCCGCCAATATATGAGAAATCATCGGGATAGAAAATGCATGTGGGTCTGTCGCTTAAAGATAAAAGCTGTTTTGTAGCGATTCCGCTTGCCTTGGGATCATGGTAATCAGCTCTGACTACGTATTCCTGTCTGATGTTGATTCCAAGTTCGGCACATGTCTTATAAAAGCTTGCGAGACGTCTCTGTGTTACAGAAGTCTCCTCACCATGAATATAAGCAATCTTTCTGTGTCCTTTGCTGTATACGTATTTAACAAGCTCCTCAATTCCTTTAACGTTATCGGAAATGATGGAGGTTCTGTTGTTGAATACATAATCAAGTGTAACTGTGGGAATCTCACTGTTAACGAGTTTAACTACATCCGGATCTTCAAAATCTACAGAAGCGATAACTACTCCGTCGCACTGTCTGTATTTCGCATGTTCATAGAAATCCATCTCTGTGGTTCCTATGTCTCTTGATATAAATGTTATATCGTATCCAAGCTTCTCAGATGTGGCTTTAACGCTTTCAAGCATTTTTGAAAAGTATTCGTGTCCCAAACCACTCTGTGTTTTATCAACAAACAGGACTCCGACATTGTAGCTTCGCCCTGACTTTAAAGCTCTTGCCGTAGCGTTGGGGTGATAACCCATTTCTCTTGCGGTTTGCCTGATTAAATCCGCCGTTTCCTTGCCAATATCGCTGTGTCCGTTTATAGCCTTACTGACTGTTGCTCTGGACACATTGCAACGATTGGCTATGTCTGCAAGTGTAACCATTTTGTAATCCTTCGCTATATCTGCTTAATCGTTTACGTTATCTATAATTATATCATCTTTAGGTCCCTCGTCAATTAGCGATTATGCCCTAAGCTGGGCCTGATTTTTAGTAATATCTCACAAATTCGGGGTTTTTTTCAGGATTTTTCAAAAATATCTTTACATTTGAGGTCTGCTCCATCTATAATAAAAACAAGAACTTAAACGATTTCGTAACCGATTTTAGCGTAAATAGGAGATGCATATGAAGTACGGTTATTTTGACGATGTTAACAAAGAATATGTCATTACCAGGCCGGATACTCCGTTGCCTTGGATTAACTACCTTGGAAACGAGGGCTTCTTTTCCCTTATTTCCAACACCTGCGGCGGTTATTCTTTTTATAAGGATGCAAAGTTAAGAAGAATCACCAGATTCCGCTATAACAACGTACCCGCAGATGCAGGCGGAAGATGTTTCTACATCAAGGATAAAGACACAGTATTTTCACCTGCTTTTCTTCCTGCAAAGACTCCTCTTGATTCCTATACCTGTCGACACGGTATGGGCTACTCAGTTTTTGAAGGAAAGAAGAACGGCGTAGCTGCTACTCTTACCTGCTTCGTACCTCAGGGTAAGAACTGTGAGCTTCAGAAGCTTACTGTTAAGAACGAATCTAACGAGACCAAAGAGCTTAAGATTTACTCAGCAGTTGAATGGTGTCTTTGGAATGCGGTAGATGACTCCACCAACTTCCAGCGTAACTGGAATATCGGTGAAGTTGAGCTTGAAGGAAGCACTGTTTATCACAAGACAGAGTACAGAGAGAGACGTGATCACTACGCTTTCTATACTGTAAATGCTCCCATTGCAGGTTTTGATACTGACAGAGATTCTTTCCTTGGTCAGTTCAATTCATGGGATACACCCGATACAGTTAAGGAAGGAACCAGCAAAGGAAGCGTTGCTTCAGGTTGGGCTCCCATCGCTGCTTTAAGACTTGATGAGACATTAAAGGCCGGCGAAGAGAAGACATTCATCTATCAGCTTGGTTACATTGAGAACCCTGTAGAAGAGAAGTTTGAGAAAAAGGGTGTTATCAACAAGAAAAAAGCTCATGCTCTTATGGACGAATTCAAGACCACAGAGCAGTTTGACAAAGCATTGAAAGAATTAAACGAGTACTGGGATACTCTTCTTGCAAGATTTAATGTTAAGTCTTCCGAAGAAAAACTTGATCGCATGATCAATATCTGGAACCAGTATCAGTGTATGGTTACATTCAACTTAAGCCGTTCCGCTTCTTACTATGAGTCAGGAACAGGCCGTGGAATGGGATTCAGAGATTCCTGTCAGGATCTTCTCGGATTTATGCACTTAATCCCTGAAAGAGCAAGAGAGAGAATCATCGATATCGCTTCCATCCAGTTTGAAGACGGTTCAACCTACCATCAGTATCAGCCTCTTACAAAGAGAGGAAATGCAGATATCGGCGGTGGATTCAACGACGATCCCTTGTGGCTTGTTGCATGTACAGCTGCTTACATCAAGGAGACCGGTGATGCTACAATCCTTAATGAGCCTACACCTTTCAACAACGTTGAAGGTTCCGAGAAGCCCCTCATGGAGCACTTAAGAAGAAGCGTACGCTACATCATGGAGCACAAAGGCCCTCATGGTCTCCCTCTTATCGGACGTGCCGACTGGAACGATTGCCTTAACCTTAACTGCTTCTCCAACACTCCCGGTGAGAGCTTCCAGACATGCTCCAACTTCGAAAGCGGCAAAGCAGAATCTGTATTCATTGCAGGTATGTTTGTAAACTACGGTAAGGATTACGCCGATCTTTGCGAAAGATACGGAAGCAAAGAGGAAGCAGCAGAAGTTAGAAATGCAGTTGCAGAGTGTGAGAAAGCCGTTATGGAATACGGTTGGGACGGAGAATGGTACAAGAGAGCATATGATGCTTTCGAGCGTCCTATCGGAAGCAAAGAGAATGAAGAAGGTCAGATTTACATCGAACCCCAGGGTATGTGTACAATGGCAGGTATCGGTGGAGCAGAGGCCGGAAGAAAAGCTCTTAATTCCGTAGAAAAATACTTAACAAACGAGTTTGGTGTAGAGTTACTTCACCCTTGCTATACAGAATACCACGACTACCTTGGAGAAATCTCCAGCTATCCTCCCGGATACAAAGAGAACGGTTCAGTATTCTGTCACAACAACTCATGGATTGTTATGGCTTATGCTAAGCTTCACGACGGTAACGGAGCATTTAAGTCTTACACAAGACACGCTCCCGCATACATCGAGGACAAGTCTGAGATTCACAGAACTGAGCCCTATGTATACAGCCAGACTATTGCCGGCCGTGATGCAGCAAACTTCGGTGAGGCCAAGAACAGCTGGCTTACAGGTACTGCAGCATGGACTTTCGTAGCAGCAAGCCAGGGTATTATCGGTATCCTTCCCGATTATGACGGACTTAGAGTTGAGCCCAACATTCCCGACACAATGGATGGATATCATGCAAAGAGACTCTACAGAGGAGTTCTTCACGATATCACAGTCAAGAGAGCGGACGCTGCTAATAAGCCCGGCATGATTGTTGACGGAAAAGCTGTTGAAGGAAATGTAATTCCTTTCGATGGCACAAAGAAAACTTGCGAAGTCTTTCTTTACATATAATTCCCTTTATTAGTAGTTCAAGACAGAGAAAAGCATTCCG
>JAGACI010000104.1 GCA_017614185.1 Lachnospiraceae bacterium
ATATCTCCTTGGCAACATGACTCCCGACCAGAACCAGATTATCATTACCGGAGCTGAGTCTGTAGTAAACAGAATAAGCAAGGCAGTGGCAGAGGTTGATGTAACCGATGCAACAGCCAACATCGCAACATATGCCGATGTAATGCTTCTTGATTCGGAGGGCAACCCTGTTTCGTCCGATTCACTGACACAGAAAGTTACTTCGGTTCGCGTAAGCGTAGAAGTTTTGACCACGAAGAGAGTACCTCTTTCATTTAACACTTCGGGCTCACCTGCGGAAGGATATGCGGTCGGAGGAACCATTGAGAGCAATCCTTCTCTTGTAACTGTAGCCGGAACACAGTCTGCACTTAACAGTCTGTCACGTATCGAAATTCCTGCCGAGGAAATCAACATTACGGGACAGAGGAATGACATGAACATCTCTGTCGATATAAGTGATTATCTGCCTTCAGGTGTAACTCTTGCTGAGGAAGGTTTTAACGGAAAGGTTATGGTAACCGTTCACATTGAACCCGCTGAGAGCAAGTCGTTTATCCTTCACGGAGAGAATGTAAGCCTTTCAAAGGAGATATCCGGATACACTGCAACCATTGAAGAACTGCCTGAAATCGAGACAGTTAAGCTTGACGGACTTGCAGAGAATCTTGATGCGATAAGCAGCGATTCACTCACTGCCACAATCGATATGGATGAGGTTTTGAAGGATGCAGGACTAAGCAAGTGGCAGGAGGGCACATACGATGCAAAAGTTCACATTGATTTGCCCGACGGCGTGACCGTAAATGAGGAGACGGAAGAACTGATAGTTAAGGTAATTCTTAAGAAATCAGAGTAATAAAAATACTTGTTATTTCATATAATTGATGCTATATTATTTATGCGTGCTCGAGTAGACGCTTCATTATACATGGAGGAATTGTAATGGTAACTCAGAAAGTTGTTATAAAGAACCCAACAGGCCTACACCTAAGACCCGCCGGCATCCTATGCAAGGAAGCTATGCAGTTCAAGTCATTAATTACATTTACCTTCAGAGACAATACGGCTAATGCCAAGAGCGTTTTGAGTGTACTTGGAGCGTGTGTAAAATGCGGAGACGAAGTTGAGTTTTGCTGCGACGGTGAGGATGAGGAAGAAGCTTTAAAGACCCTTATCGAAGCAATTGAGAGCGGTCTCGGCGAATAATTAACACGATATTATTAAGACCTGTCTCTTAGATAAGAGTACAGGTCTTTTTTGTGGAATCGGAGGATTATAAATATGTTAAATTACAAGAGGTATCGCAAGAATCCCGTAGTGGATTATCCCGAAAGAAAGTGGCCAAACAAGGAGATTGAGAAGGCTCCCATCTGGTGCAGCGTCGATCTTAGAGACGGCAATCAGGCTCTTATTGACCCCATGGTTGTTGAGGAGAAAATTGAACTGTTTCAGTTCCTTGTAAAGCTCGGATTTAAGGAGATAGAGGTTGGCTTTCCTGCAGCAAGCCAGATTGAGTTTGACTTTTTAAGACAGCTTGTGGACAGAAAGCTTATTCCCGATGATGTATGTGTACAGGTACTTACACAGTGCAGAGAGGAACTCATCGACAGAACCTTTGAATCAATTGAGGGATGTAAGCAGGCCATCGTGCATATTTATAACTCAACATCAACTCTTCAGAGAGATGTCGTTTTCGGAATGGACAGACCCGAAATCATCGATATAGCCATCAAAGGTACCAAAATGGTAAAAGAAAGAGCTGCCAAGTTCCCCGGAAAGATTATCCTTGAGTACTCACCCGAGAGCTTTACCGGAACCGAACTTGACTTCGCACTCGATATCTGTACGGCAGTTCAGGAGACATGGGAAGCAACAAAAGAGAATCCCATTATCATAAACCTTCCTTCTACGGTTGAGATGAATACTCCCAATGTGTATGCCGACCAGATTGAGTGGATGAATACACACTTTAAGAACCGTGACACCATTATTTTAAGCGTTCATCCTCACAATGACAGAGGCACCGGTGTGGCGAGCACAGAGCTTGCTTTGCTTGCGGGCGCGGATCGTGTAGAGGGAACCCTCTTTGGAAACGGTGAGAGAACAGGTAACGTAGATCTGTTAAATGTTGCTTACAACATGTTCTCACAGGGCGTTAACCCCGAACTTGAGATTGAACATATCAATGACATTATTGAAATATATGAAAGATGCGTGAAGATACCCATCCATCCCAGACATCCTTATGCAGGCAAGCTTGTATTTACAGCATTTTCAGGATCTCACCAGGATGCCATCAACAAGGGCGTCAAGGCAATGCGTGAGAGAAACAGCGAAATCTGGCAGGTGCCTTATCTTCCCATCGACCCTGCGGATATCGGAAGAGAGTACGAGCCCATCGTACGAATCAATTCCCAGTCCGGCAAGGGTGGCGTAGCATTTATCATGGATACATACTTTGGATTCAAGCTTCCCAAGGGAATGCACAAGGAATTCGCAAATGTTATCCAGAAGATTTCCGAGAAACAGGGCGAGGTTTCTCCCGAGCAGATCATGGAGGCTTTCAGCTCAGAGTATCTTGAGAAGAAGGAGCCTATCCACTTCAGAAAACTTGCTGTTGTGGATCTTGGCGGAGAGACAGAGTCAAACTTCGATACAGAGGTTACTGTTGTTTACACAGATCACGGCGTAGAGAAAGAATTCAAGGCTGTCGGTAACGGACCTGTCGATGCTGTTAAGAGAGGACTTAAGGAAGCTCTCGAAATTGACATCAAGATTCTTGACTACGAAGAGCACGCTTTGCAGAGTGGATCAAACTCTCAGGCTGCAGCATACATCCACCTTCTCGATGTGGAGAACAATGCGGTTACATACGGTGTCGGCGTAAGCTCGAACATCACAAGAGCATCTGTAAGAGCTATTTTCTCAGCAATCAACAGACTTGGCCTTGGAGAAAAATAACAACCGTTTCGAAATTGTTTACAGGAGATCATAAATGAAGAAGATTTTAATTACCGGCTGTAACGGACAGCTTGGAAGAGCATTAAACGAGCTTTGGGCAGGAAGAAATGATTTGGAGCTTGTCAACACAGACGTTGCCGAGCTTGATATCACGGATGTTGACAAGGTTATAAAGTTCGCCTCTGATGTTAAGCCTTATGCTATTGTAAACTGTGCGGCACACACTGCAGTAGATGCATGTGAAACACAGGAGGAACTTGCATACAGAATCAACGCAATCGGTCCCAGGAATTTAAGCATTGCAGCAACAGCCAACAATGCGAAGATGATTCAGATTTCTACGGACTATGTATTTCCCGGAACTTCACCCGAGCCTTTAAATGAGATGGCTCCCACAGGACCGGTAAGCGCATACGGAAGAACCAAGCTCGCAGGCGAAGAGTACACAAAATCTTTTTCAGACAGATGGTTTATATTGAGAACCGCATGGCTTTACGGCGACGGTAAGAACTTTGTTAAGACCATGATGAATGTTGCCAGGGACCATGACGAGGTAAGAGTAGTAAATGACCAGTTCGGATCACCCACAAGTGCAATCGAACTTGCAAAGGCTATAGATTCACTTGTTCTTACAGACAACTACGGCGTTTTCCACGCTACATGCGAAGGACAGACCAACTGGGCTGACTTTACCGAGGAATTCTACAGACTTGCAGGTCTTAAGACAAAGGTTAACAAGATTACATCCGAGGAATACGGCGCAGCCGCAAAGAGACCCGC
>JAGACI010000105.1 GCA_017614185.1 Lachnospiraceae bacterium
CTCAAGCTCATTTGCCAAAAAGGATTACGAAGCCACCAAGAGAAGCGTAAGCCTTGCAATCAAGTGCATTATGCTTGTGGCGATTCCTTCTGCTGTTGGACTTTGCGTGCTTGCAAAGCCTGTGACAAGAGTTTTGTTCCCCCAGGTATCATCACTTGATACGGCTTCAAAACTTCTGGCACTCCTTGCGATATCCGTTGTATTCTTCTCGCTTTCAACATTAAGCAATGCGATACTTCAGGGTATAGGAAAGGTAAATATTCCGGTTATTAATTCAACAATCGCGCTACTTATTCAAACGGGTGTTGTCTGGCTTTTACTTTACGGAACGGACCTTGGACTATATACACTTGTTGTGGGTAATGTTGTTTACTCGGGATGTGCATGCATCTTTAACAGTATTGCGGTTGCAAAATACTTGGGATACAGGCAGGAAGTTAAGACTACGTTCGTATTGCCTTTATTAAGTGCCGTTATGATGGGCATCGTGGCAGCAGGAGTATATTACGGAGTAAGCTTAGCCCTTGGCGGAGAGTTTTCAAACATTGTAAATATTTTACTTACCGTTGTGTCTATTGGACTTGGCGGTCTGGTTTACGGAGTATGTGCGATTCTCTTTAAGGCTGTTTCAGAAGAAGAATTAAGCCACATTCCAAAGGGCAGGGCGATTGTAAATGTGGCTCGTAAACTTCATTTATTCAGATAATGTAAGACCGGCAGTTCCCGGAGTGATGGTCATGGAGTAGTTGGTATAGTAAACTACGAAGCCCGGCTTTGCACCGTTTGGCTTTTTGACCTCTTTCTTTATAACATAATCGATATCAATCTTTTCAAGGTCGCGGCCTTTAGAGTAGGCTCCTGCAAGAGCGGCAGCTCTTTCAAAAGCAGCATCCGAAGGCTCCGATACTTCCGGAGGAGTACGTAAGATTACATGTGAACCGGGCATTCCCTTTGCATGGAACCACCAGTCATTTCCTCTTGCAAACTTGAAAGTAAGTTCATCATTTTGAAGATTGTTTTTGCCGACGTAGTAGTCGTTGCCTTCCGAATCCTTATAGTGGAGAGGGAGGCTTTTTCTTTTGGATGAAGCATCTTTGCCGCGCTTCTTGATATAACCGTTATCAAGTAATTCCTGCCTGATATCTGAAAGGTCGGATTCGCTTGTTGCAAGGTCAAGGGAAGTTAATATTGATTCAAGATGCTTAATCTCATCGCTTACTTCAACGGTAAGTGTGCTGAGTGCTTCGTAAGTACGCTTCATCTTCTGATATTTGTCAAAGTACTTCTTCGCATTCTGCGTAGCAGTAAGTGTCTCATCAAGAGGAATCTTAACCATCGTACCGTCGTAGAAGTTCTCAACTTCAATCTCTTTATCGCCGGGCTTTGCATTATACCCGTAGGCATTTAAAAGTTCGCCGTATACTCTGAACTTGTCACGTTTCTCGGTATCCTTCATCTGACGGATCTGGAGGTCGTACTTTTTGACATTTCTCTCATATGCGGTCTGGACAATCTTTCGAAGGTCGGCAGAGCGCTGACGCATTCTTGAGACAAGTTCCTTCTTGGCATAGTACTCTTCAAGAAGAGAAGACATGGTATCAAACTCTTTGGCCTCGTGAGAGGAATCTTTGTAAATGCTTAAAGGGATGGCCGCATATTCAACAGGCTCATCCTTTTTGTAAACAATGTTTGGAGCAAAGTTTCCGAATTCGATAGAATCCTTAAGTTTCATTAAGCTTTCAAAAAGCTTACCCAGATCATCGTCTGTGAAAGCCTGAGTGGGTGACTCGCCGTCAAGCCCTGCTTCAAAGCATAGCTCCTGTGAGATGATTGGGGAAAGACCGGTAAAGGAACCATAGATTGCCTTAAAAAGGGGCATGGGTTTATCCTTAATAACCTTTGTAAAAGCATCCTTTGTAATGTCAAAAATGCTTTCTTTTTCAACAGTCTCAGGGATAAAGTAGGGCTTCCCGGGAAGTACTTCACGGACAGAACTTACAAGACCTGAGATGTGCTTTATTGAATCGATTATGGTATCGTCTTCTTTACAAAAGATAATATTACTGTGCTTGCCCATTAACTCGATGATAAGCTTCTTGTGGCGTAAATCACCAAGCTCGTCCAGATGCTCTATTTCAAATACAACGACTCTCTCAAGACCGGGCTGTGTGATGGAAGTGATTCTTCCGTTTGCGATGTGCTTTCTTAAAAGCATGCAAAAACCGGGAGCTGTGAGAGGTGAGGGCTTGTTTTTGTCAGTAAGATAAATCAAAGGAAGAGTAGCGTTGGCAGACATTACAAGTCTGTAGTTACCTGAATTACCCTTGATTGTAAGCATTAATTCGTCTGCCTCGGGCTGTGCAATCTTTGATAATCTGCCGCCTGTAAGAGCCTCATTCAATTCTTTTACAATATTTGAAACGGTTATGCCGTCGAATGCCATTTTAAAAACTCCTTAATGGGGTATCCGATACCCCTGAACTATGCGATTTCGCTTAGGTTATTGTATCACATAGCCTTGACTCCAACAATGGTATACATTATAATAAAAATACTGCTTTTGAAAGGTGCGAATACTGAAAATGATTAAAAGTATGACCGGCTTCGGACGTTGCGAAGTAAGCAATGAGAAGCGTAAATTCACCGTTGAGATGAAGTCCGTAAATCACAGATATCTTGATGTTTCCATCAAAATGCCCAAGAAGCTTAACTTCTTTGAGGCGGCAATCCGTAACGAACTTAAATCTTATATTCAGAGAGGTAAGGTTGATCTTTTTATTACACTGGAAGATTTCAGTGAGGACAACGTTACCATTAAGTACAATAAGGACATCGCAGGTGAGTATCTTAAATATTTGAAAGAGATGGCCGAAGAGTTCTCTCTTGAAGATGATATTCGTGTTTCCACACTTTCAAGATACCCCGAGGTTTTCTCAATGGAAGAGAGCACTCAGGATGAGGAAGAGATCTGGAAAGAGCTTAAGCAGTGTATCGACAAGGCGTGCGAAGGCTTTGTTGAGACCAGAAAGACAGAGGGCGAGAACCTTAAGAATGACCTTCTTGGCAAGCTTGACGGCATGCTTAAGAATGTTTCAATCATTGAGGACAGAGCTCCTGTTATTATCGAAGAGTACAAGAAGAGACTTACCGAGAAGGTTGAGGAGATGCTTGGCAACGCTCAGTACGACGAGAGCAGAATCCTTACCGAGGTAACCCTCTTTGCTGATAAAGTTTGTGTAGACGAGGAACTTGTAAGACTTCACAGCCACATCGAGGCTACGAAGGATGCGCTTACGGAGGGCGGAAGCGTAGGAAGAAAGCTTGACTTCATTGCTCAGGAGATGAACCGTGAAGCCAACACAATTCTTTCCAAGTGTAACGACCTTACAATTTCCAATGTTGCTATCGAGTTAAAGACCGACATCGAGAAGGTCAGAGAGCAGATACAGAATATCGAGTAAAATGGCTAAATTTACACATATAGGCTTTGGCAATATTGTTAATACAGACAAGATTGTATCGATAGTAAGCCCGGATTCCGCTCCGATGAAGAGACTTGTCCAGACAGCCAGAGAGGAAGGCAGAGTAATAGATGCCACTCAGGGCCGTAAGACCAAGTCGGTAATCATAACGGAGAACGGAAACGTAGTTCTTTCGGCTTTACTTCCCGATACTATTGCAGGCAGAGCACAAATTGAAAACGGAGGCTTAAATGAGTAATCCCAGGGGAATTTTGATTGTCATTTCAGGTTTTTCAGGTGCAGGCAAAGGAACTGTCGTTAACGAGCTTGTTAAGGATAAGGATTCTTACGCTCTTTCGATTTCCATGACCACCAGGAATCCGAGACCGGGTGATGTAGACGGGGTTAACTATTTTTTTGTTACGAAGGATAAGTTCGAATCGACCATCAAAGAAGGCGGACTTTTGGAGTATGCCGTATACTGTGACAACTACTACGGAACTCCTAAGAAATATGTTGAAGACCAGCTTAAGGCAGGCAAGAACGTAATCCTTGAAATTGAGATTCAGGGTGCTCTTAAGATTAAAGAGCAGTTTGAGGACGCGGTTTTATTCTTCATCACTCCTCCAAGCATTGATGAGCTTGTAAGGAGACTCAGAGCAAGAGGAACCGAAACAGAAGATGTGATAATGAAGCGTGTCACAAGGGCGGCCGAAGAGGCCAAGGGAATCGAAGAGTACGATTACCTTATAGTCAATGACCAACTTGATGAATGCGTTTCCAATATAAAAAATGTGGTGGCTGCCGCCAAGACGGCACCCAAACGTAACAGACAATTCATAGGCAAGCTTAGAGATGAACTGGCTGCCAACTTGAAAGGAGAATAAATAAAATGTTACATCCCTCATATTCAGATCTTATGAAAGTGGTTAACAGCGAGGTTGAGCCCGGTGAGGCACCCGTTGTAAACAGCCGTTATTCAATTGTTATGGCTACTTCAAAGAGAGCCAGACAGCTTATCGCAGGAGCAGACCCCTTGGTAGAAAGACCTGCTACTACAAAGCCTTTATCCATTGCAGTTGACGAGTTAAACGAAGGTAAAATCAAAATCCTCAGCGATGATGAAGCAGAATAATTGTGTTGAGAAGGCGACATTTGAGGACTCAAAGTCGCCTTTAGTTTTATTAATTTCATTAGGATGCGAGAAGAATCTTGTTGACTCAGAGATGATGCTCGGCATGCTTTCCGATGCCGGCTTTGGTATTATTGACTTCGAGGATGAGGCAGATGTTGCGATTATCAATACATGCTGCTTTATCGGAGATGCCAAGGAAGAGAGCATCAACACTATCCTTGAGATTGCAAAACTCAAGGAGACAGGGAAATTAAAGGGAATCGTTGTAAGCGGATGCCTTTCCGAACGCTACAAGGAAGAGATAATTAAAGAGATTCCTGAAGTCGATGCCATAGTGGGAACATCTTCTTTTGATGATATCGTTGAGGCGGTTAAATATTGTCTTAACAAATCCGGAAGACACGACTTCTATAAAGATATAAGTGCCCCCTGCATTACAGGCAAAAGAAGGCTTGTTTCAACAGGCGGTCACTATGCTCATTTAAAGATAGCAGAAGGGTGCGGAAAGTACTGCACTTACTGTATAATACCTTATATAAGAGGTAACTACAGATCGGTTCCGATGGAAAGCCTTGTCAAAGAGGCAAGAGAACTTGTGGCATCGGGGGTTAAGGAACTTATCCTTGTTGCTCAGGAGACCACTCTTTACGGAACAGATTTATATGGCAAAAAGAGCTTGCCCGAATTACTAAGGAAGCTATGCGAGATAGAGGATTTAAAGTGGATCAGAATCCTTTATTGCTACCCTGAAGAAATCGATGATGAATTAATCGATGTGATAAGGGATGAGGAGAAGATCTGTAAGTATCTCGATCTCCCCATTCAGCATTGCAACGACTCCATCCTTGCAAGGATGGGAAGACATACAGACAAAGCGGATATCGAAAGAATTGTCAAAAAGCTTCGTGATAAGGTACCGGGGATTTGCCTTAGAACGACGCTTATTACCGGCTTTCCCGGAGAGACGGAAGAAGATTTCGAAGAGCTCTACCGCTTTGTTAATGAAATGGAATTTGACAGACTGGGTGTATTCCCATATTCAGCCGAAGAGGGAACACCTGCAGCGAAGATGGACGGCCAGATAGATGACGAGGTGAAGAACCAGAGGAGAGACGAAATCATGGAGCTTCAGCAGGCCGTTTCATATGACCTTTCTGAGAAGAAAGTAGGCAAAACATATTTGACATTTATAGAGGGAAGGGATACCAATACCGGAGTGTATGTCGGAAGAACATATATGGACGCACCCGGTGTGGACGGATACGTA
>JAGACI010000106.1 GCA_017614185.1 Lachnospiraceae bacterium
ACCTCCGTCGCAATCTGTCCCACCTGGTAATTAACCGAATCAAACGTACCTGCCAGATTATTCATTATTCCTGAGATAAGGATCCCTCGAAACCAGTCCTCAATCGAAATGAATAAACTCTCCACTTGTTACTCCTCTCTTGGAGCCGGGCTTTTCTCCCGACTCCGCTTCATAATTGCCGACTAAGCAAAGATGCCTTTAAGCAAAGGAACAAGGGTAATGCCGATGAGTGCTACACCACCGCCTGCAATGAGCTGTTTCATACCCTGGGATTTTGCACCGGGGTTATCATTACCATAACCTTCCATAAGGTTTATACCGCCCCAAACACCAAGACCTGCACCAAGTCCGGTTACAAGAATCTGAAGAACATCAACTGCACTGTTAAAAAAATCCATATTATTTTTCCTCCATAAAATTAAAATTTGTTGCACGATAAAAGCCAAGGGTCCAGGACGTCTCCCTCTGCCTTGGCTTTCTTTGGTTTACTATTCAATTGTAATTTCCGTACTAGCCGTCGACTGCCGTTACGGGATGCGCATCAAAATGTGGGTTAAACTATATTTTTTTGCATTTTTGTCAAAAATATACACGTTAACCCCGGTTTTTGATCTATTCTCTTACCTCGATGACTTCATAAACATCATCAGGTTTAAGAACTAATTTGTGTTTTAAGAACTTTTCGATATCGAACCGGTTCTTTTCGTTTGCATCCGAAGTTAAGTTGTAATTTGGATGTTTTGTCAGATCGTATTTATCCGACATGAAAGGTCTTACACCTCTTACCTGGACTATGCACTTGTTTCCATCCATAACCGCCAGTTCATCGATACTCATAAGATCGTGAGCCGTCTTTGCATAATTAAGGTTATAGCTTTGAGAAGTACCTCTCTGTTCGCCCGTGGTAAACATATCAATGGTTTCTTTACCGAGAGTAGCGTTTAAATCCTTAAGGGTTGTCTGCTCAGAGCCTCCAAGGAAAACCTGCGAATCACAGTTACCGATTATGGTATCCGCATTATCCTTATAAATCGCCTTAAGCTGTGACTTGGCCTGCAAAACCAGAGCAGCCGAAATCTCTCGGCTTCTGATTGTCGCCATGAGTTTTTCAAGATTCGGAATCTGACCGATATTGGCCGCTTCATCGATAAGGCACTGAACGTGTACCGGCAATCTCCCCTTGTAAACATCGTCCGCTTTTTCGCATAAAAGATTGAAAAGCTGGGTATAAATCATACTGATTAAAAAGTTAAAAGTTGCATCGGTATCAGACATTATTAAGAATAATGCCGTCTTCTTATCGCCTATCGTATCAAGAGCGAGCTCATCATAAAAAGTGATGTCTCTAAGCTCTTTTATATCAAACGGAGCAAGTCTCGCGCCACAGCTGACCAAAATAGATTTAGCGGTTTTTCCTGCACTCAATTTGTATTTAACATATTGTCTTACAGCGAAGTGATCAGGATTCCTCTCTGCAAGCTCATCGAATATCAAATCCACCGCATTCTTAAACTCTTCATCCTCTTCTCTTATCTCCATTGAGTTAATCATCTCAAGAAGAGTTACGAAGTTTTTCTCCTCATCCGGAGCTTCATAATGGATGTATCCGATTAGAGCCGTATAAAGAAGCCTCTCTGCTTTTTCCCAGAAAGGATCGGAGCTGTTGCCCTCTCCCTTGGTATTCGCCATAAGAGTTGTCACAAGTTTTAAGATATCTTTTTCACTGTGAATATATTCAAAAGGATTGTAATGCATACTCTTTTTGAAATTGATTGTGTTAAAGATTTTTACCCTGTAACCGTTATCCAGTAAGCACTTTGCAGTCTCACATACAAGAGAGCCTTTCGGGTCGGTTATAACCATGCTTGAATTCATCTGAAGTATGTTCGGCTTTATGAAGAATCGCGTCTTGCCCGAACCGGAGCCTCCGACTATGAGAACGTTTTTATTCCTGGCGAATTTCGGATTCGCAGGTCTTGATTCCATCGTGATTCTCTCCGTTTGAGAAAGAATAATATTGTTCTCAAACTTAGGATTGATATAGGGTTCTATATCTTCAGGCGTTCCCCATCTGGCTGAACCGTACTCGATGTTATGCCTAAACTTCTTCGCATTTTTCTTTCTAAAATACATGAAAAGCCATAACCCGCCGCCCACCAGGACTCCAACAAGGATGTCGGTCAGATAGAGACTCGGAAGCGGATTTGTAAATGCCTTAATGAATGCCCCGTCTGTAAAGAGGCTCGCTATTTTCTCTGATGCATTGCTTCCACTTGCGATTCTCCACGCTTCGCCAAGATTACTTCCTAACGCACCGACAATGAAAAAAGGAGCATTGGTGATAAGAAACTTCTTTGTTTTCTTATTCATCGTGTCTGCTCCTTCCATTTTTCCTTAACTTTTCTGGGTGTGTTCTTAACAATCTCTTTATACTTATCAAGCTTCTTTATTACGCTTTCCTTTCGGTTTTCTTTCTTTTTCAAAAGATTCGTACAGTCTTTAACTACAGATCTGATTGCATCAACGTCCCTTGCTTTGAAAAAGACGTTGTATACCGGAGGATTCGATCCTTTTTCTTTGGTAATGGCAAAATCCACACCATACTTATTTGCTATCCTTTGAAAATCACGAAGACTCTCTTTACCGACTTCAATCGCCTCGGCACCCTGTCCCTGATTGATAAGCTGTTTTACAGTCTGCTTACCATGGATATGTGTGTCTTTTTCATATTTAACTCTCGATTTTGCAGCCTTAATCTGTTCTTTCGTTAGTTTCCTGGACCTTTGATTATTAACTCTGGCTTTATGATCCTGCACATAAGAACGAAGCCCGGTATAGATTGCCCTGGTCGTTAAAGATGTCGTCTTAACCGCAAGATTTACGGTTTTGCTTTCAACTTCTTCCTGCATTTAATCGCCTCCTTCCTTTCGTTAATCGCCGCATTCCAAAACTCCTTCAAGAGTAGTCGGAATAACCTTCGAAAGCTTGGCTAAAGAAATATCAGCCTGCACGTCCTTATTGATTTTCTTTCCACAAACAACAAGAAATCTTGCTCTTCTTAAAAGATCTTCGGACATCTCTCTTCTCTTCTTTTCGCCGTCAGGATCATCCTCTGAGATTATTCCGCTAAACGCAAGCACCGGACATAATGGTAAATATCCTGCGTTAACAAGTTCCGCACAGTATTTTCTTGCCTGATCCTCGGCATCCACTCTGTTTTTACTCCATGCTGCCGTAACGTATGCTCTGGGTATTGTTCTGCTCATGTTGCACCTCCTATATAAGTTCGTAGGCGGAAAACTCCTGCCCGTCACCAACCAACGTAATAAGTCTTCCTGCAAATTCCTTTGCAGCGATTTCAAAGTCATCACCGGAAAGCATTCCGATTCCGTCCTTTGTATTCTTTACTATCAAAGCGGATCCGATAAAATATTCTCTGCCTCCGACTTTTATTACCTTCTTTCCGTTAAATACGGTAAGAAAATGGGTTCTTCCCATATATTCGCCCTGGATGTTATCTGACAAAGCATCCATGATATCCACCGCTTCGTCCTCACTGATAATTTTGCTCTCACCGTTTGTTGCGATAATCAAAGCTCCCTCTTCTTTCTTTGAAAGCTTTGTGGGATTAATTTCCGCACCGTCATTAACGGGATCGAGTTTAATTGTTACTTCTATTGTCTTCATTTGATTTTCCTCCTTATATTTTGCCCGTTGCCATATCGTGATTAACCATCTGCTGATAGTAACTGTTTATGGTTATCGGAGCATTGTAAATGGTTGCAAGCATGTACTGTTTAATGTTTCTAACGTCCGTCGGATTCTGATTTAAGCACTCAAGTATATATTCCATATGGCTTGAATTAAGCTTACAAAACTGAGACTTTACAACCTGGGAAGGCTTATCGTCTCCTGCAATGCGGA
>JAGACI010000107.1 GCA_017614185.1 Lachnospiraceae bacterium
GCCTCAAGAGCCTTGTCAACACCCATAGCGATATCTGCTGACTGCTCGTCGATAGCTGTAAGAACTGCACATGTGTTGCCGTCAAATCCGTACTCGGATCTGTCGTAACCGATCTCCTTTATTGTCTCACGGGCAATTCTGGGGATATCAACGTATGCGTTTGTGGTAATCTCACCTGTGATAAGTACGAATCCTGTACATGCAGCTGTCTCACAAGCTACACGGCTCATAGGATCCTTCTCCATAAGAGCGTCCAATATAGCATCTGAAATGGCATCGCAGAGTTTATCGGGATGTCCTTCTGTTACTGATTCGGATGTAAATAATCTTTTTTCCATTTAGTTTGTTCTCCTTTCGTTTATCAAAAGAGAAAGACACATTCCGAAGCTTCGCTTCTCCATATCGCGACATTCGTCGCATACGTCTGAAGTCCTGTTTCGAATTTGGTGCAAGCACCAATTCTCATCAGTCCATCATCCGTGCCCTTCTCATTGTTCGCGCAAAAAAAACCGCTCACGAACAACGTAAGCGGTTTAATAATCTCTAAACAACTTCTTATTGTTCGATGTACCTTTCGGTATCGCTCAGGTTGGCACCTTCCTTAAAGGGGTTGCCGTGGCTTCATAGATCCTCTGTATCTCCACCACTCTGAATAAGAAATGATAATATTTGTTTGCCTGTTAACTCTAACACCTAAAAAAGTGTTTGTCAACCAATCTTTAATTTAAACTTCTTGAAGTCTCTTTCGGTCTCCACCTTCTCAATCTGTGCACCGAGGCTTTGTAATTTCTTATGGAAATCCTCATATCCTCTCTCGATGTACTGAATGTTGTCAACGGTGGTAAATCCGCTTGCCGCAAGACCAGCAATTACAAGTGCGGCACCAGCTCGAAGGTCCGGAGCTGTGATGCTTGCTCCCGTGTACTGCTCAACACCTGTGATAATTGCGGTATTGCCTTCAACCTTGATGTCGGCACCCATTCTTGCGAGCTCATCAACATAACGGAAGCGGTTCTCGAAGATACTCTCCGTTACGATGCTTATTCCTCTTGCAAGTCCCAATGACGCTGCCATAACTGCCTGCATGTCTGTAGGGAATCCGGGATAAGGTAATGTCTTAACGTGTGTAGTCTTTAAAGGCTTGGAAGCAACTACACGAACGGAATCGTCAAACTCCTCTACCTCGCAGCCCATCTCGATAAGTTTAGCTGTAATGGACTCAAGGTGCTTGGGAATTACATTCTTAACTGTGATATCACCCTTGGTTGCAGCTGCCGCGAACATAAATGTTCCCGCTTCAATCTGGTCAGGGATGATTGTGTACTCTGTTCCGTGAAGGGAAGGTACACCTTTGATTCTGATTACGTCGGTACCTGCGCCCTTGATGTTCGCACCCATGCTGTTTAAGAAGTTGGCAAGGTCAACGACGTGGGGCTCTTTGGCCGAGTTCTCAATGATGGTCTGTCCCTCTGCAAGAACTGCTGCCATCATAACGTTGATGGTTGCTCCTACAGAAACAACGTCCATGTATATATGCGCGCCTGTAAGCTTATCAGCTTTGGCTATTACTGAACCATGTTCGATTTTGATTGTGGCACCGAGTGCCTTGAATCCCTTGATATGCTGGTCGATTCCGCGGGAACCGATATCGCATCCGCCGGGGAGGGCTACTGTTGCCTCTTTGTACTTGCCAAGAAGTGTTCCGATAAGGTAGTAGGAACCACGAATCTTTCTAAGATCCTCCTGGTCTGCAACAAGGCTGTGAATCTGAGCTCCGTTTATGGCAACGGAGTGTTTGCCCTTTTTCTTTTCATTGACGCCAAGCTTCTTCATTCCGTCCAAAAGAATTCGGATATCACTTACGTCAGGTATATTATCAATATAAACGGTATCATCCGTCATTATCGAAGCGGCAATGATGGGGAGTGCGGCGTTCTTGGCGCCTCCGATCTCCACCTCTCCTACGAGAGGATTTCCACCCTTCATAGCATATTCTTCCATTTTGAACCTCGTAAAAGTCTTTTTACCCCGAGTTCGACATTCTAGCCGAAAGAAATACTCTTGTCAAATTATAACACAAAACAGGTATTTGTAAACCAAACCTTAGTTCAGGTACTGGAGCGGGTCAACCGCGGTTCCGCCAATCCTTATCTCGAAGTGGAGGTGAGGACCTGTGGAAATACCTGTATTACCGGAAGAAGCAATTCTGTCTCCCTGTGTTACGGACTGTCCAACCGAAACAAGAACTTTGCTTAAGTGAGCATATCTTGTCTGTCTTCCGTCGGGATGGTCAATGAATACGCAGTATCCGTATCCGCTACCCCAGCCTGCCTTGGAAACGACACCGGTACTTGATGCATATACGGGTGTTCCTACAGGTGTGGACCAGTCGACGCCTTCATGGTAAGAGCTTGCGCCTCTTGTAGGTGCGCCTCTTCTTCCGAAGCGTGAACTTAAGGTACCACCGGAAATAGGTTTAACATATGTAGGAGGAATCTTGGTTCCGCGCTTCATGATCTTGGGAACTGCCTGGATTACTATCTCCTGCTTAACGACTTCCTTGCTCTCCTCATTGTCGTTTGAGTAGTTAACCACGGAAACAGTCTTTCTGAAGCCTGCTGAAGGCTGCTGTAAGACTTCTGTCTGAGTGGTGTACCAGTCGTCGACGGGAATGATCTGAATCTCTTCGTCGTATGATTCCTCTATGTACTCCTGAACCTGTCTTCTGACGGATATCTCAGGTTCCGGTACAGTAATCTTTAATTCGTCATTAATATGAAGGATTGAATACTCGTTATCAAGGGTTTTGTTAAGCTCGATGATACGGTCAACAGGAATACCTGTTGTAAGTGAGATACCTGAAAGTGTATCTCCCGGCTGAACCACATAAATCGTATCCTTCTCGGTTTCCTTGGTAACTTCTATAATAGCGTCCTCGAGGGGAGTGAATCTGGATGAGGGAAGGTATGACTCAACGACCTCAATCTTCTCTGCGAATCCCATATCGATTAAGCCGTATTCGAATTCGTTCCAGGTCTTCTCTCTTGCAGGCTCGATATTCTCAAGCATGGTATCGATTTCTTCACTGATACCGCCGTCTCTTCTTCCTCTTGCATCAACGGAATATGTAAGCCCGTTCTCCTCTTCGTCTTCCGCCTTTATTACAAGCGCGGTAAGAACGTTGAACTCACGTCCAGCGTCATGAACAAGCTCTACTCTGAATTCGCCGTTTTCTTCCTGATACTTGTCAAGGCAGGCCTGAAGCATCTTTCTTACTTCCTCAATTGAAGTAAGATTAACGGAATACTCGTTAACTTTGACGGTGTAGCCGTGAGCCATCGTGGTCTGAATGCTGCCGCGAAGGACTCTTTCGATGTTGGCCATCATGGTCTCTTTGGAATCGATTTCACCCCAGAGGACTTCACTGCCTTCAGTTGTGACATCGGTTTCCATGAAAACCAGATCGTCGCTTTCCGATGCAACCTTCTTGCGTGCGGTACGAATATAAGAATCCAGATCTTCAAGACCGCCTACTGTTCCGACATACTCACCGTTAACGGAAACGGCAAAGAAGTTGTCGCCCTTGCTTTCAAAAGGGGTGTAGCTCGGCAAGAAAAAAGCGGCTATAACGGCCGCAAAGCAAGATATCTTTATGAATCTAAGTTTGATATGTCTGCTGTACTTCGTTTTCATATTTCAAATAAATCTTATTTCTGTTTGACTCTGACCAATGGACCTATAATATATGAAAATATACCAAAAGGTCAAATGCCAAATCTGCTGCTGCGCATACAAATGCAAGGATGGCAAAAACAAGGCCAACCACGAACTTGCCGTTAACAGACTTTCTTACAGCCTTAACAGCGTCCTTAACAGCCGCACTCTCTTCCTGAACAACCGCCTGTACGTTGCGGTATACTTTGACATTCTCTTTGTGAACGCACTCATAGGCATCTGCGTTCATGTTCTTAATCTGCTCCATAAGAGTCTCTCTTGATGTCTCAAGATTATCGATCAACTCTTTCATCTTATCAGCAGCTTCTGTATTGGAAAGGCTAAGCTTGCGCATGTCCTGTAAGCAGACGTCATACTGCTCCATCTGCTTCTTCATTCTCTCTATTTCAGCGGCCTCAGCCTGTGCATTCGCTTTAATGATTTCCTGTGAATTAAATCTCTGTGCTAATTTATCCATAAAATTGTCCATTTTTCTTATACAACCCCCTTCTATGAAATTAACCAGCTTTTTAAATTTTATCATTTTAACTTCTCATTTTCAATGCCATATTATTTTGTGCATGTTGTACACATTTATATATGGTTCTTTTATATCGTTTGTTGTATTTAACCAATGATTTACATTTTGTTCATACTTCGTTCATAATTTCATACTATAATCAACTCATAAACAAAAGATAAATCGTTAAATCCTTGCATATGCCATGCAGATATTTTTTTCATAATAGCCCCGACATCGTAAGATGCCGGGGCACTCCTCATTTTATGAGGTTTTTAATACTCTTCAAATCCGTATCCGGACTCCAGTCCCTGAATCTGCTCGTTGAGCTGCTCCATTCTGTTATCCAGATCCGATACCATCTTGGCACAATCCACAAGTTCTTTCTTAAGATTCTCAGGTGCATTACCCTCAAACTTATAGTGAATCTTGTGCTCAAGGCTGGCCCAGAAGTCCATCGCAACGGTTCTTATCTGAATCTCAACCTTTGCGTCTATAGTTCTGTCAGAAAGGTATACGGGCACCGTAACTATCATATGGTAGGACTTGTAGCCGCTTGCCTTCGGATAGGTAATATAATCCTTCTCCGAAAGAACGGTTATGTCCTTCTGGTTCCTTAATATCTCGGCGATTCTGTAGATATCGGAAGTAAAGGAACAGATAATTCTGATTCCCGCGATATCGTTGACGTACTGAATCATATTGTCGATGGTAGATTCTCTTCCATTCTTCTTGAGTTTCTTGACAATGCTTTCAGGCGTCTTGATTCTGCCTTTGATATGCTCTATTGGGTTGTAACGGTGCACGTGCTGGAATTCGTCGTTTAGAATTTCAAGCTTTGTCTCGACCTGGTGAAGTGCGGATGTGTATACGAGGATAACCTCTCTCCAGCTGTCCACACTGCCGTTCATGGCCTCGCGCTCGTCTTTATGGCGTTCTTCAGCGTAATCCATTAATTATCACCCTTCTGTAAATGATTTGTTTTAAAGAACGATACCGTTCTTCTTGCAAAGTTCTCTTGCGCTCTCTACAGAGTCAATACCTGTCTTGTTCTTGATAGGTGCGAATTCTTTTTCACGAACAACTTCATAAGGAAGGCATGAGCCCATCTCATAGATGTGATCGAGAATAAGTGATTCGAACTTATAGCCGTTTGGAGTCTCAGGCTTAAAGAAGTTTCCGTCCTTGTCAAGGCAGGGAATCTTCTTCTCTACTACGTGAAGAGGAAGGTTCTTGTCCATAACCTCAACTGACTTCTTGATATTGAAAAGATAGTTAAGGATAACACCGAAGTTGTAAGCGGGATCACCCTTTTCATCCTTGGCATCCATCATCTCATCGGTAAGTTCATAGTACTCAACGATTGAGGGATGTCCGTCCTCCAAGCAGACTACTCCGACTTTCTCATCTCTTGCAGCCTTTTTAACAACCTTTGCACCTACCGTGCAGCCGCTTAAAAGTGTAGCTCCCACGAAAGCGGGATCAGCGATTCTTTGAAGTACGTTGTCAACTGCGAAGGTGTTAAGCCACTCTACGCCAAGCTCCTCAGCCTTCTTAAGAAGACCGGCTTTGACAAATGATGAGAACCATCCGCCGTTACCGTTGGGAGAAGTTGCCATACGGAACTTGCTCTCCATATAAATCTTGCCTTCGTAGTCTGATGCGGGAGCCATCTCCTGCTTAAAGAAGAATACGAAGTCTTTGTTGTAACCGAAGAAATTCTTCTCAGTCAAAAACTTAATCGTAGCGTCGTTATTCTTCTCACTTGTCATAATAAAGAGAGGAATCCACTTTCCGTCTGCGGCGTTAACCACGTCGAAGAGGTTCTCGATAAGTCTCTGGAAGATAAATACGTCCTTGGTGATACCGATGTTGTACATTCCCTTAGGATCATCGGAACCAAGTCTTGTGCCCATACCTCCGGCAAGTAATACGGCACCAACTTTGCAGGCTTTGATAGCCTCAATACCCTTAGCGTAGAACTCATCCCTTTTAGCTTCGATTTCAGGAATCTCCATAGCGGCCAAAGGCTCATACTTCCCCTTTTTAGCAGGAGCCTTCTTAGCTTCGAGTGCTGAAAGAATGCTAAAATCAGTCTCTTCAATCTGAGTAAGAAGAGCTGATTTCTCGTCTTCACTAAGTGTGTCGAAGTACTTAAGGACATGAGCCTGTCCGTACTTCTCAAGTTTTGCTAATGCTTCGTTGTAATTCATTTTGTTTCCTCCGAAAGAATTCTATTTAAAGGCATTAAAGAATTTGGCCATTGGTTCGACGGTATCGTGCAAATCGCCGATTGCCTTATTTAATGTCTCTATATCAATACTCTTAAGGTCATCAAGCGCATCCTTTAATCCTTCTGCGTTGTCGTTTAAGACCTTGTTCATGTTATCGGATGTGTTAAGAAGTCCTGCAGTAAGCTTGTCGATGTTGGCAAGGCTGTCCTCGGCTTTAACGATTGTATCGTTTGCCTTGTTAAGAATCCTTGCAGCCTTGGGAATGAGTACGCATCCCGCAATTACAAACACAAGGCAAATAATAACAGCAGCGATACCTGTAATCCTTGCGTAGAAGGTTCTCTTCTCATTGCTCTCGATAAGCTTTTTAATGGTATCCTGCCTTAAAAGGTCCTGCTCTCCCATTACTTTGTCAACTGTAATTACCTTTTCTTCATCCATAACCATACCTCTAGAAATTAAGTTTAATCTGTTCTCCCATCATCTCGTCATAGTCTTCACAGGATGTGATGGGACCGGAATTCTCCTTCTCGCATTCGCAGTCAAATCCCTGGTGCTGGCAAGTCATACAGATGCAGTTGTCACACTTACTCTTATTGCATTCTCTGTTTCCCTTACCGGACATCTAATCTCCTCTAGGCCAAAGCGGCCTCAATTTTACTTAAAAGTTCTTTGTAATCTTTCATAACAGAGTCGTGGTTGGCTCTGACAAAATCAATGTCATTAGCCTTGGCGGCTAACTCAAGGCTCTTCGCCTTCTCAAACATATCGGCTGCCCCTATCAGATTTGAAGTGCTCTTGATTGAATGTGCAGTCCTCTGGTACGAAGGCCAGTCTTCGGCATCGAAAAGTCTCTGTAATTCCGCATCATAACGGTCTCTGACATACATGCTTACAGTCTCTGCGTAGAGTTCTGCCATGTTGCCAAAGTAAACAAGTGCCGTTTCAGTATCAAGAAAATCAAGCTTTGAAATCAATTCTGCAGCGCTTACCATAAGCCTTTCTTACCTCCACTATCCCCTAAAAGGGTACCCCTTTAAAAGGTCAAAAGTCAAGCATTGCAGAAGGCTTCGAGGCTCCCGTTTTCCTTGCATTTCTTAAGGAAATTGACGAAGTCTTTAAGTCGCTCGTCAACATTATTTGGAAGTGCTATTCCAAGCATTCTTGAACTCTTCGGAGTAAGGTCGTAAACCTCCACGTTTGCGGGAACATTTCTTACGGAAAGTCCCGGCATCGCTGTCGCCCCAAGGCCCTGTGACACCATACTTAAGAGTGCGAAGTCGTCATCACAGGATACGGTGAGCGCATCGGTCGGAAGTGAAATCAGATGAGATTTGAGTGCGTTCTCGGGCGACATTATAAAAGGATACTCCGCAAAATCTTCCTGTCCGACCGCCTTTTTGCCTTTACCTATAACACCCTTTGGAAAAACCGCACAATATGCGTCCTCCATAAGCTCGACAAACCTGAATCCCTTAAGTCTCTCCGTATCACCGATTGCCATATCGATTTTGTGATTCAACAAAAGATCCGAGAGATTATCCGTTCCTATTTTTACTGAGAACGCCGCGCCTTCATTTATCTTCTTGTGGGCTTTGATTGCATGCGGAAGAAAGCTTGTCGCAACAGATGAAAAGCATCCTATTCTTATGGGTGTCTCCCTGCCCATGGCAACGCTTCCGGCAAGCTTAAAGAGCCTGTCGATTCCGTCCTTTGCTTCTATTATTGATGGCAAAAGCTTTTCACCTGCCGGAGTAAGTCTTACTCCCTTATGGCTTCTGTCCAAAAGAAGTACTCCAAGTTCGGCTTCAAGAGCGTTCATAGTCTGAGTCACAGCAGACTGGGTACAGTTTAATTCCTCGGCGGCTTTGGAAAAGCTTCCCGTCTGAACCGTCGAAAGAAACACTTCCAATTTCCTGTCATCCATAATAATTCTCCATCAATTATAAGTTTTTCTTATAACCATATTATATATCCGATATTCCCAAATGGCAAATAAAGGACTAAAGTAGCGTAGGAAACAAAAGTTACACGTTTCACAGGGCGAGTTGAAATAATATTTTATAGATGTACTGAGGCAGTTGAAATGACAAGGCTTATGAACAGCACAAATGAACATTTAGGCTACGGATTGATTCTCCTTTCCGGAATACTTTGGGGAATATCCGGAGTTTTTGTCAAAAAAATAGAAGGCTACGGTGCAGGCCCTTCATTAATCGCATTTTTGAGGGTGTCCATAGCCTTTTTATTAATGTTTGTTTTCTGTGTTGTAAAGTTTGGGTTTAAGAGCCTTGTGATAAGCCAGAAGCAGCTTTTTGTATGCGCTGCTTTGGGCTTGGTCTGCCACGGTGTCTACAACCTCTTTTATAACGGTGCAATCATTGCCTTGGGAATTTCATTCAGTACCGTTATCCTTTATTTATCCCCGGCTTTGACACTGATTTTTTCAGCTTTTATTTACAAAGAAAAAATCAGCTTTATCAAGATAATCGCCATTATCGTCAATATACTCGGTGCTGCACTTACCGTTACAGGCGGCCACTTAAGTCTTAAAGGCGTAAGCATTATCGGCCTTATCCCTGCACTTCTTGCCTGCCTTTGCTACTCAATGAATTCTATTATAGGGAAGCAGTCAGAGCATGATGCCAATCCCTTTATAATGAGCATGTACAGCTATTTCTTCGCTTCCCTGATTCTTCTTGTAATCGTGAAGCCCTGGAGATATGCATCCGTATTTAATACAGGCGTGATGGAGTGGAGTTTCCTCTACGCACTTATCCCTACCGCACTTACTTACGGAATTTACTACTGCGGAATCCAGAAGATCAAAGACTGCAGCAAGGTTCCCGTAATAGCCTCAGTTGAAGTCGTGGTTGCAAGCATTGTAGGTGTTGTTTTCTTCTATGAGAAAGTAGGCAACATCAGCGTTCTCGGAATAGTAATGGTACTCTCATCACTCTTCCTTATGAATCTTCATCCTTACAGGGATACGATTTCTCTGAACGCCGCAAAGTAGGTTTCGATACGGCCTTCACCGGTTATATATTCAAGATGGCTTTGAATTCCGGTATTTGAATTTAACAGTTTTACGATTCCCGGATGATATCTGCTTCCGGCCTGAGCATTAAGCTCCTGCAAAAGCTCCTGGAAAGATTTGGCTCTCGCGTAGTTTCTGCAGTAAATGTCGGTGCCCGCATCTATGGAATCGGCTACAGTAATAATATCGATAATTATCTTTATCGGAGATTTTGCATTGTCAAAGGCTACAGGATATCCTCCTTTTCCGTCAAAAAACTTATGATGTCCTACGATAACGTCAAAGTACGGTGCAAAATCTCTGTCTTCGTTTACAAGCATAAGTCCCTTGTCGGGATGAAGTCTGATTAAATCCTGCTCCTCACCGCAAAGTCTTCTCCACTGCTGGTTTATAACGTCTGTTATAAGGCATTTTCCTATATCGTGAAGCATTGCGCAGTCTGCGACATACTTCTTGATAGCTTCACTCTTTTCCTTGACATCTTCAACCGTTTCACATCCGAGAATACCAAAGAAATCTTCGGGATTCGTCCACAGATATACGTTTGTAATTGCCATCGCAATCTGAACAACCATAAGGCTGTGAAGATAGGTAATCGGCTGTCTGCTTATTATTATCCTCGAAAGATAGGTTCTCTTTTCATCAAGGCCGTCCATGAAAGGCTCAACTGCCTTAAACCATTCCGCACATGCGCTGTTTACTCTTGAGGTAAAGAAACTGTACGGCGCAGACTGGTGGACATGAGTTACCTTATTGAAAAACTTCTGAAGATTCTCCCTCTTCTCCTGAGGCGTAAACTCCGTGTCATTAAGATAGTTCAATATACTTTTGCCGGTCTCATGGAAATTAAAGAAAACGTCGAGCTCCCTTAATTCATTTGCCTTGTCATTAAAGTTGGGGAAGTCAAGGTTTTCAATACTCTTTATCTCCTCCTCGACAACCTCTCTGACATTCATCCTGCCGGTCATAATCTGTGCTTTATGGTATGCACGGATTATTGCGCCGCCTACGTCTTCCCTTTTCCCAAGATCAAGGTCTCTTTTAGCCTGCTCGGCAAGTTTTATGAACTGCCCCCTCTGTCTTTCCTTGAGGCTGTCCACATATTCAACGGTATATAAAATATCCTCGTCGATAATATCCATTACCTCTTTTAAGAAAGGCTTGTCTCCGTCAAGGGTCTGAACGGCAGGATTATTGTAAAGGTCCCAGACAGCATAATAATAGTCAAAAACGCTGTCCTGAAGGAACGGGCTAATCTGAGTCAATGGGGCAATAAGATTGGAATATGCTGTGAAAAAACAGCGTCTGATTCTGGGGTCACTTATTTCGACATAGTGAGCCCTTAATGAAATAACTCTCTGATAATAATCGATGGCAACGCCTACTCCGCCATCGCCCATGGTCTTTGAATAGAATTCCGTGGTTTCAAATCCCATGAGGTGATAAAGAAAGACCCTGTGATCAAGGTCATTCTTCATCTCATAGTAATTAATCAGCTTATTCGCTATGGTTGACATAACTTCAAAATCATCATACCCGCAATAATACAGGTCCATGATGACATCAAAAAGCATCTCGGCGTCATTGTCCGTTAAGACTTCGTCGAGGTAATCACGAATGGTGGCCAAAAGCTCCTCGGTCTCTCCATAGATAAAGCGAAGCTTTTTGGAGCGTTCCTTTAAAAGCCTTGTCCAATCGGCCAGATTATTTTTTTCAAGAAGCTTTTCGTTTAAGTCGTCGTTAAGATCACGATTGTCCTTGTAGGTCTGAAGGAAATCATGGAGAAAATCTCTTTTTTCCATAGCTGCCTCGCATAAACTACATCAGTTTAAGTAAGTCTTCGTAGGTCTCTCTCTTCCTGATTACTTTAACACTTCCGTCCTTACAAATCAAAACCTCTGCCGGTCTGGGACGTGAATTATATGTGGAGCACATTGAATATCCGTATGCTCCGGCATCCAATACACAGGCAATATCTCCCTTTTTGATCTCGGGAAGCATTCTGTCTTTTGCAAGCAGATCGCCGGATTCGCAGATGTTTCCGCAGACATTGATGGGCTTTAAAGAATCTCTTTTAACTGTTTTGCCTTCTCTTATAACTTCTATATCATGCCATGAATCGTACATTGAAGGTCTTACAAGAACGTTCATGCCGATGTCGGTACCGGCAAAATCATGTCCGGCATTCTGTTTAACGGCATGTACACGGCCAAGAAGCACACAGCCTTCGGCTACGCAGAAACGTCCTGGCTCCGATTTAAACAAAGGAGCATATCCATAGTCTTTTACAAAATCGTCGAGAATAGGCTCTAAAGCCTTTTTAAAGGCCTCCATGTCATAGGGCGCTTCATCATCCAGCTTATGATAAGGAATGCCGTATCCGCCGCCAAAATCGATGAATTTAAGGTTCTCAAATTTCTTGGCGATTCTTAAGAGATTGGACACAGCCTGAAGGTAAGGTGTGGGCTCCATGAAAAGTGAGCCGATGTGCTGGTTTATTCCGGCGATTGTAACGTTATATTTCTTTGCAATCTCAAAGATTGAATCGATGTCTTCCTCTGCAATGCCAAATTTGGTCTTCTTGCCGCCGGTAACAACCTTCTCGTGGTGACCTGCACCTACGCCGGGGTTGATTCTTACCGCGCAGCTTCCGCCGGGATTAAGCTTTCCGTATGTCTCAAGCTGTGAAAGGGAATCAAGGCTTGTCATGATTCCTTTGTCAATCGCATACTGAAGTTCCTCTTCACTTACATTGTTTGGAACAAAGAAGATTCTGTCAATGGGGAAGCCTGCAGCCTCGAGCATACGAAGCTCGCCTTCACTCATTGCATCACAGTTAAGATTCTCCTCCAAAGCCAGCTTCAGAATATGAATGTTGGTGTTGGCTTTTATGGAGTAGTTTGCGGTATAGGGATATTTGGTGATAACCTCAGAAACCGCATGCATACGGTTCCTGATTATCTCCTCATTGTATACGTAGAGGGGTGTCCCGAACTCTTTTACAAGATTCTCGGGATTGTTCCCCTTAAAAAAATCTACATTATCGATATATGAATTCATTGGTACTAAGCCTTTCAGTTATTCTTAAAGAAGATGTGCCCTGATATCCTCTGCGCTTAAGGGTGAGAGATATGCGGGTGCAATATCAAATACCGTCTTACATCCGGTAACGCCCTCATTCTTTAAGCGATTGATTGCTCTGGCAAAAGCAACAAGTACTAAAGCTGTAAACTCAGGGTTTGAATCAAGCTTTAAGCTGTACTCGATGATTGCGTTGTTCTCATCGTTCCAGCCGATTTTGCCTGAACGGAATACGAATCCGCCGTGAGGAATTCCTGCATGGTCCCTCTTAAGTTCCTCTTCGGAGATGAAATGTACGGTTGTATCATACTCATCGAAGTAGTTGGGCATTGTCTTAATTTCGTTTTCGATTCTCTTAAGATCGGCGCCTTCCTCAGCTACAACGAAGCACTCTCTTGTATGTTTCTGTCTTGTTGTAAGTGTGGGGTTCTTGCAGCTTCTTACTGCTTCCAAAGCCTCGGGTACAGGTATTGTGTACTGCTTTCCGTCCTTAACGCCGTCAATTCGTCTGATAGCGTCTGAGTGTCCCTGGCTTACGCCCTTACCCCAGAAGGTATAGTCATTACCGTTAGGTAAAATGCTGTTGGCGTAAAGTCTGTTAAGGGAGAACATTCCGGGATCCCAGCCTGCACTGATAAGAGCGATATGTCCGGTCTCCTTGGCAGCCTTGTCAACATTTGCGAAATGCTCGGGAATTCTTGCGTGTGTATCGAAACTGTCAACTACGTTAAAGTCTTTGACATATTCGGGTGTCATCTTGGGAAGGTCTGTAGCGCTTCCTCCGCAGATGATTAAAACATCAACCTTGTCCTTGTAATCGTTAAGCTTGTCCGTACTTACAACGGGTACACCGGGTGTAAGTATCTTAACGGTCTCGGGATTTCTTCTTGTAAAAACGGCAACCAGTTCGGCGTCCTTGTTCTGTTTGATGGCACATTCAACGCCTTTTCCGAGATTACCATAACCTAAGATACCAATTTTCATTGCATTTTCTCCTTTGTTAAGCTTTATTATTATAACATCTTTTAGATATTTAATACAAAAAAAATATATACCTGATACTTGAAAGAAGAGCATATAAGAAGACGGAGTAATACCTTGGGTATTACTCCGTCGTAATCTGCATAAATCTGTATTCTCTTAATGATACTTATTTGATCACAAGATCTCCCCATGAATCTTCGGGAACAACTGTGATGTATGTCTTACCTGTGTTAAGCTTGATAGCCTCACCGGTCATAATGTTGTCGAAGTGTGTGAGGTTGTAATCACGTCCGCCTTCGCCATCTTTGTACCAGTTGATGGGAATAGCCTTACCGTTTGTAAGGAAGTAACCCTTGTCGCTTGCACCGATAATGTTGTAGATAAGGTAACCGCCGTCATCAAGCTGCTGGAATGAGCATCCCTGGATGATTACGTTCTTGAAGCTTGTAACCTTATTGCCGTCACCGGCATCAACGTGCTGTTTACCATAGATATAGTAATCGTATGTCTTGGTAGACTCGTTGTAAACAAGCTTTGAGCTTGTCTTCTTGAAAGGAAGCTCAACAGTTGTTGCAGGGATAGCATAGTCGTAATCAAGGTCTGTATCCTTGGTATTGAACTCAAAGTGCTTGCCGGGATAGAAAGAATTGTACTCAGTGTCATATCCTGCCTGGGCAATTCTGTCCTTAAGTCCTGCATAAGAACTTCCGGTGTTGGGGTTGGTGTATCCGTCGTATGTGATATACTCTGTGAACTCAGTTGCCTTACCGTTAGAGAAACGTGCGAAGCCACCGTTCAGGTTATCTACATAATCCTTGGCAATATAGTCATTGATGTAGAAAGGACCACCATCGTGGCAAAGGATTGCGTTGTATTCTCCCATAAGGAAGAAGTTTGTAGGACGTGTAGAACGGATTGAACCAATTCTTTCTACAGAAGCGTAATCCTTAAAGATGCACATAAGACGAGTAATTCTGTCGTTCTTTGTGCTGTTCATGATTTCGTAAACAATGTCTGCGCTGTTAATTCCGTAATGATCAAGTGCTGTAACTTCATTATCAACCATAACGGCGATGGGACGCTGGTTCTCAAGATCCTTGGAAATAATCTCATTTGTAAGCTCTGAACGATACATTCCTTCGGGAACAACTTCAGGCTCTTCTTCTACTGCAGGCTCCTCAACAACTTCCTGTGCAGGAGTTTCCTCTACAGTCTCCCATGTAATACCGTTGTCTTCTTCAGCGGGTGCAGACTCTTCTTTGTTACCGCAGCCGGCGAGTAAACATACGCTCAAAAGCATGGCTGCGAGTAAATAAAACTTCTTATTCAACTCTCTTACCTCTCTTCATTTCATGCGTCTTTACGCTTTATCTCAACTATGAGCACTGTATCCTGCTCATAAGTCCTTCCTGTTTCGCTTCGTATCAAATCCACGTTTGAAACCTCAACTCTGTAGAGGTCCAAAAGCTCGCCCTTATCATTTAATATGGACGCCAAACCGTGGAAACCGTATGCCTTTCCGTCATGCATGCCTAAATAGAGCATAACATGACCCGGGCACAACAAAAGTGAACCGGGCTGAACGCTATTATAATCTATACTGTCCGTCCGGTCAATAGCGTGTCTCTTAATTTTTCGCATGTCGATGGTATCTCTTGGCAGAGTAAAGCCGAAGCAATTGTACACTGCGTTAACGATTCCGGAGCAATCCGAATGTCCGTATTTGCCACCCCATGAGAACTGGTCACCAAGCAGTTTAAACGCCTGGGTAACAACGTTCTTGGTGGTGTAAGGCAGATACCCCTGATGCATGTCTATGTCAAGTTTGGAATTGACAAATCGAAGTCCACCGTCGATGGTTCTTGTCGGAATTCTTAAATTTCCGTCCATGTCGGTAGGAATCTTGGTTCCGACGTACAGTTTCATCTTTACGCCGAGAACATCACATGATTTGTGTTCGGTGATAATCACAAATCTGGGAGATAAAATATAATCCTCCCATATACTTCTCTGGCAGGTCGCCAGACAGATCTTTTTAACCCAGCCTCTGTAGTTCTTGGACTGAGCATATACCCACTTTTTGTCCTCAGACGTATGATAAATCAAAACCGGTTCGCCGAGTGTAAGCTGGGTTCCCTGAAGCTGATCGATACATTTCTCTGAGAGGAAACTTCCATCCTCCGTTCCCGCTTTGGTGGTCGGGTAGTAACGCATATCGGCAGGACAGGTCGCAAGCCCGCAGGTTACGGTTACCTGATCGGGTATTGCCTCAAGTGCCTGCGCATCTTCAAGGTCTTTTATGTCAGCGGGAGTAACCCTTTCGTCAGCAAGATAAGTCGCGTCGTCAAGGCTTTGTGCGCTTGTGATCATCTCGACAAGCTTATCCTTGGACACACTGTGTGGAGCCTTGAGAAGATTGACCACACCCATGTTGCCCTCTTCCTCAAGGTAACGGTTATATTCCTCGATTTCCTCCTGACTCATGATGACGGAATCGTCAAGATCCCAAAAATCAACCGAGGTCATTTCCTGTGTTGCCGATCCGGTAATCGGCGCTATAGGATTTCTTCCGGGATACTCCGTATTAGTCATAGAAATATTTTAGCGTTCTTCTCTAAAGTACGCAAGTCCCAAGGATGCAGGCGGCTGGCTCTCCCTCTTGCTCCTTATTGATGTGATGACAAGTACAACAAGTGTAACCACGTAAGGAATCATCTTGTAAAGTTCCTTTATCTCCATGTGATCCATTCCTGTGGGAATGAAAAGATAAAGAATATAGAGTCCGCCGAAAAGAATGGATGCAAATACGCCTACGCTCGGTCTCCAGATAGTGAAGATTACGAGTGCGATTGCAAGCCAGCCTCTGTCACCGAATGCATCGTTTGACCAGACGCCGCATGCATAGTCCATTACGTAATACAAACCGCCAAGTCCCGCAATCATACATCCTATGCAGGTTGCAAAGTATTTGTATCTTGTAACGTTAATTCCGGCTGCATCGGCTGTTGTCGGGCTCTCACCCACAGCTCTTAAATGAAGGCCGACTCTTGTATGTCTTATTATCCTTGAGGTGATAAATGCTATGGCTATAGAAGCATAAGCAAGGAATCCATAGGATAAAAAGATTTTGCCAAACCATCCGAGCTTATCCGCAAAGGGAAGCGAATGGGAGAAATATGCGCTTGTTTTTGAAAGTGCAATCGAAGGAACATCACTGCCCGAAAGCTTTATAAGTGAACCTCCGAAGAAGTTACCGAATCCGATACCAAACGTCGTCATCGCAAGACCGGTAACGTTCTGATTGGCTCTTAAGGTTACAGTCAGGAAGCAATAAATAAGTCCCATGATAAGCGAGCCTGCAAGTGAGCAAAGAAGAGGAATCGCAATCGCAAGGAAGGGATTGATACTTCCTGTCTGCTCATAGAAGAAAGAACCGATAACTCCGCTTATCGCACCAACGTACATTACGCCGGGGATTCCTAAGTTTAAGTTTCCGGCTTTCTCTGTCAGTGTCTCACCTGTACTTCCGTACAAAAGAGGAATACCCTGTACAACTGCTCTGGGTATAAAGGCTACCAAATCAATCATCTTTATTTTGCCTCCTTTCCTGCTTTTTTACGAAAAGTAACTTTATAAGTAATGAAAAACTCACATCCGATTACGAAGAAAAGAATAATTCCCGTAAGTATATCCGAGAATGACTGGTTAAGGCTGAATGCTGTCGAAATCTCGCCTGCACCTCTTCCGAGGAATACAATAAGGAAGCTTGTAAGAATCATTCCGAGGGGATTAAACTTTGCAAGCCATGAAACCATTACGGCGGTGAAGCCCTGGCCTCCGGCGATTGTCGTTGTTACGGTATGGTTGATTCCTCCGACTAAGAGAAGTCCTGCCAGGCCGCACACGGCACCGGATAAAATCATGGTTCTGATGATTACTTTTTCTACCTTGATTCCGACGTAGCGCGCTGTATGCTCACTTTCGCCGACAACGGAAATCTCATATCCATGCTTTGAATAATTAAGGTAGATATACATTAATACCGTGGATACCACAGCTATGATTATGCATAAGAGATATTTGTTACCGACCTCGGGAAGCCATCCTGCGTTTGTGGACTGGTTGATGATTCCGATTTTACCGGATCCCTTGGGTACTTCCCAAAGAATGGTAAAGTAGGCAACAAGCTGCATGGCTATATAGTTCATCATGAGAGTACAAAGTGTTTCGTTTGTATTCCATTTTGCCTTAAAGAGTGCGGGTACAAGTCCCCAGATTCCGCCGGCTGCGATACTTGAGATAACCATGCATACAATCACTGCACCCGAAGGAAGCTTTTCACCGAGGCAAATCATACATGCAGCGGCTGCAAGAGCACCTGCAAGAACCTGTCCCTCACCTCCGACGTTCCAGAATCTCATTCTGAATGCAGGGGTAACGGCAAGGGAAATGATAAGGAGAATACTGATATCCTGGAGGGATATCCATGATTTTCTCGATGTTCCGAATGCACCTGTAACAATTGTTTTGTAAACATCTATGGGATTAAGTCCGGTAAGTGCCGTTGTAAGGATTCCGCTTACAATGAGTGCAAGAATGATTGCACCGATTCTTATTCCCCAGGCAACATACCATCTGACTTCTCCGCGCTTTACTATATGTAAAAACGGTTCTTTGGCTTTAGTGTTCATCAAAGCCCTCCCCTCCGATTCTTGTCATCATCATACCTACTTTATTCTTGGTGGCTGTTCTTCCGTCAAGAATTCCGCTGACCTTTCCGCCGCACATAACAAGGATTCTGTCTGAAATCTCAAGCAGTACATCCAGATCCTCGCCGACGTAAATTACTGCGACTCCGGCCTTTTTCTGCTGATTGATAAGATCATAGATTGTATATGAGGAGTTAATATCAAGGCCTCTTACCGCATAAGCCGTAAGCAAAACCTTGGGTGCGGATGCGATTTCACGTCCGACCAGAACCTTTTGAACATTACCGCCGGAGAGTCTCCTTACGGGAGTTGAAATACCGGGAGTAACGACATCAAGCTCTTTAACTACTTTCTTGGCAAGTTTTCTGGGCGCCTTTCTGTCTGTGAAAGGTGTGTGTCCCTTTCTGAAGGAACGAAGCATCATGTTGTCGGACATGTCCATGTTTCCGACAAGTCCCATTCCGAGTCTGTCCTCGGGGACGAAGGAAAGGGTTACGCCCATCTCCTGAATCTGTCTCGGGTCTTTCTTAAGAAGTTCTTCCTTGGTTCCGTCATCTTCTATGTAGCATACGCTTCCTGCCTCTGTAGGCTGAAGTCCTGCGATTGCCTCAAGAAGTTCCTTCTGACCGCATCCGGAAATTCCCGCGATACCAAGGATTTCTCCTGAGTTTGCCGTAAAGGATACATCCTCAAGTTTAAGGATTCCGTCCTCATTTCTTACTGTAAGATTCTTGACCTCAATCCTGGGCTTGGGATCGACGGGATCAGGTCTTTCTATATTTAATTCCACCGCATGTCCGACCATCATCTCGGTCATCTCCTGCGGGTTCGTTTCACTCGTCTTTAGTTCGCCCACATATGTGCCCTTACGAAGGACTGCCACTCTGTCAGAAATAGCCTGAACCTCGTGCATCTTGTGGGTAATGATAATAATGGATTTGCCGTCCTCTTTCATGTTCCTTAGAACGTCAAAAAGTTTCTCTGTCTCCTGAGGCGTAAGAACCGCTGTGGGCTCATCGAGAATAAGGATGTCTGCGCCTCTGTATAAAACCTTAACTATTTCAACTGTCTGCTTCTCTGAAACAGACATATCGTAGACCTTCTGATCGGGGTCTACGTCAAAGCCGTACTTTTTGCTGATTTCTCTGATTTTGGCGGAAGCTTTCTTAAGATCAAGCTTTCCGTCGAGTCCAAGGATGATATTTTCGGTGGCTGTAAGCACGTCAACGAGCTTGAAATGCTGGTGAACCATACCTATTCCAAGTTCAAAGGCGTCTCTGGGAGAAGCAATAACTTTTTCTTCATTTCCAATAAAAATACGGCCCTCATCGGGATAGTAAATACCGGAAAGCATGTTCATAAGAGTTGTTTTACCGCTTCCGTTCTCTCCGAGAAGTGCCAGAATCTCTCCCTTATATATGGTTAAATCAACCTTATCGTTGGCAACAATATCTCCAAATCTTTTTGTGATATTTTTCATTGTTACCGCAGCGACTTTTGTTTCCACCTTTTTTCTCCTCTCGCGAAAATGAGGGCGGCGCGAGGAATCGCACCGCCCCTGCATATCAGTAATTATAACATCAACCGAAGTTTGTGTTAAGAAGTGTAATGCCGTCGATCTGTACGTCGAAGTAAGGAGCTGAACGGAAATCCTCTCCTGACTCTGAGAAGTAACCGTCAACGATAACTTCGTGGTCACCTTCGTAGTTAGCATCTGTGTCAACGTCAGCCATGTAAGAATCAAGCTTAGCACCGTTAACTGTGAATGCTGCTGTATCGAATACGTGAAGCTTTCCTGCAATCATGTCAGCCTTAGCAGCGTCGATTGCATCCTGAGTTCCCTCTGCTGCAGCACCGCCGAGCTCTGTAAGAAGAACTGACTCTGTTGAAAGAGTACCTGTCCAGTCTGCAGGAATCTCTGTACCGTCGATTGCGCTCTTGATAGCGAACTCGAAGTAAGGAGCCCAGTTGATTCTTGAAGAAACGATGAATGTGTTAGGGCAAGCAGAAGCTGTTGAACCGTTGTAAGAAACATCGGGAACGCCTGCTGTCTCACAAGCTGTAGGAGCACCCATTGAATCTGCGTGCTGGCTGATAAGTACGCAACCGTCGTTGATGAGGTTGTTAGCGCCTTCCTTCTCAGCTGTCTCATCGTACCATGAACCTGTGAATGTAACTTCCATTGTAGCTGAAGGGCAAACGCTTCTTGCGCCAAGGAAGAATGATGTGTAACCGGAAATAACCTCAGCGTATGTGAATGCGCCTACGTAACCGATCTTGCAGTCATCCTCGGTGATCTCGCCGTTAGCGATCATCTCGTTAAGCTTCATACCTGCAGCGATACCTGCAAGGTAACGGCCTTCGTAGATAGAAGCGAAAGCGTTGTGATAGTTTGAAAGGCCTTCTGTGTGAGCCTTGGTACCTGTAGCGTGGCAGAACTGAACATCAGGGAATTCCTTAGCTGCCTCAATCATGTAATCCTCGTGACCGAAAGAATCAGCAAATACTGCGATACAACCTGCATCTGCAAGTTCACAAGCAGCGTCCTGACATTCCTGACCCTCGGGAATGTTTGTCTTGAAAATACCCTGTACTCCAAGTTTATCGCAAGCCTCTTTAGCTGCGTTGATGAAGTTCAAGTCATATGTTGAGTTCTCATCGTGAAGGAAGATGAAACCAACTTTTACGTCAGCAGCTGCTGTCTCTGTAGCTTCTGTAGCTGCCTCTGTTGTCTCAGTGCTCTCAGCTGTTTCAGCTGTTTCTGCTGCAGTGTTGGATGCTGTATTGTCCGCACCACACGCACAGAGAGCAAACACCATTGACATTGCAAGTAATAATGCTGTGATCTTTTTCATTACTTTTTCTCCTCTTATTATTTGTAAGTTATTTATCTCCACCCCTTAGGGGAAAGATTCGGGGAAATAAAAAATGCATTGATTCAATGAAAAATGTCTCTACGAATCAATGCAAAAAGAATGGCCCTATGCCATCAAATCGATAGTCCGGTCATTTACGGTGCCGGGTAGAGACTTCAAATCCGTATTATTTGATTTATATCGAGATGATATTAAATTTTACGAAACAAGAATATCAAATTGCGTTCCAAAAAACAATAGTGCAAAATGATGATTTATGAAACAAATTTAATTTTACTCTTGTAATAATAACTAACCCTGTTGAGGTCTGAAGGTAATGGTGCCTGTAGAAGCATCCATTCCGTCTATAATTGCAAGAGATTCAAGCTGGTAGCCAAGATTTCTGATGGTTCTTCCGCCTACCTGGAAGCCCTTCTCTATTGCAATTCCGATTCCCTCAACTTCTGCGCCGGCCTCCATTGCAATCTGGATAAGGCCCTGAAGCGCGCATCCGTTTGCAAGGAAATCATCTATTATAAGGAGCTTGTCGTCTGAGTTTAAGAATTTCTTGGAAACGATAACGTTGTTGATATTTTTGTGGGTGAAAGATTCAACCTCAGCCATGTACATATCGCCGTCAAGGTTAATGCTTCTTGTCTTCTTGGCAAAAACAACGGGACAGTTGTTAAAATGTCTTGCAACGGCTGTGGCGATTCCGATTCCGGATGCCTCGATTGTGAGAATCTTGTTAATCTCCTTGCCTGCAAATCTCTTTGCAAACTCTTCGCCCATCTTATCAAACAAAGCCACATCCATCTGGTGATTAAGGAAGCTGTCTACCTTAAGTACGTTTCCTTCCTTTACAACACCGTCTTTAACAATACGCTCTTCCAAAAAATTCATATTCCGACCTCATCTAACATTCTTTGAATCTACAAAGTCCAGGAATTTCTCCATGTACTCTCTTTTGGGAATGACTACATTTATATCAAGTCCCTCATGTTCCTTAACAAAAGCCGTAAGCTTTTCCCTAAGATTATCTGCGGTGAGTACATAATTGTCAACTATATATTTGCGATCGTACCCCGCGCGTCTTAAAAGCATTGCCGATACAACTCCGGTTCGGTCTTTACCTGCATTGCAAAAGTATAAGACATTGCTTTTGCAGTTCTCGATGAAGTTTAAGATGTTTATCAGATTGTCATCGACCATCATGCTGTAGGCAATCGGTACATCTGCCGGTGTCGGAGGAACCTGCATTCCCACGGTAACGGGCATATGACGGTAATCAAAGCCTTCCTCATCTTCAAGCCTGCAGCGCTTCTCCTTGCAGTTTGCTTCATCTCTGAAGTCCACCACTGTCGTAATATTATTATCTTTTAACCACTTAACATCCTTATCTGTAAGAATCTCAGGGAATTCGCTTCTTACGTAACGCAAACTCCCCGGAATAACTTCTCTTGTGTTTAATGTGTTTTCAAAAAAACTGCTCACTTCAAATTACCCTTCTTTTATTTAATTAAAAATCCAGTTCCTGTAAGGAATGATTCTTATGCTAATATCATCCGCTCCCTTAAGGAAGAACGCAAAATATGCGATAAACGCAAGGCTTATTGCCACAGTAAAGAAAATCTTCTGTTTTCTGTCCTCTATCTTTTTAAGGACCTCGGGTATTAAGAATATCATCGAGATATTTAAGTAGTATCCGATTCTTGAAATCTCCGGTATAAAGGAGCCAAAACAGTACAGCATAAGGGAACCGATCTGGAGATTCAGATAAAATCTTCCGGATTCGGAATCCTTAATGCACTTCTTATAGTAGATAAGTGCAAATATTACAACGGCAACGCTCTTTAAAATATTTACGACGGATACGCTTCCGTCATCAAACATTGAATCTTCATAGTAAGGATAAACAAGGAAAAGTATTCTTCTGTAAAAATCCTTAAAGAGCACAAGGCTTAAGCAGAGAGCTCCTGCCGCACCCGCAACATATTTATTCCAATTAAGTCTGGCAAGCGGATATAAAAGCAGAATTATAAGGAGCGATTTGTGGAAGCACGCCCCGATTAAAACAAAAATTACAAATCTCGCATATTCCCTGTCCATTACAAGTTTCATGCAGTAGAGAGCAATTGCGAGAGCAAAATAGTATCTTACTGAGTTGAGACTTAAGAAATAATATCCTCCCGTACAAAGCAGGAATACACTCATTCCAAACCAGGCACTCTGCTCATACATTGCCTTAACGAAAAAGAAAACCGTGAAGAAAGAGAAGATTCCGAGCACTAATAAATAACACTCGTCATTTTTTGTGAGAAACTGGCAGATTCTTACAAGCCAGTTGAAGCCAAACTCTGTGGCCACATGACGGTTTTGAGCAATTTTTAGGATATAGTCGCGGTATACCCAGTAGTCGTTTCCGACTGCAATTCTGCAGGCACTTACACCGAATAAAAGCATAAATACCATAAAGACAAAGCCAAGGTTAAAGGCTGTCTGTCTCGATAATCCTGCCTTGTATTCGGAAACTGCCACTGCATTCTTTGATGTCACAAACAGGCCAAGCGCCGTAACAAGAATTGTGAGGGTAATATAAAC
>JAGACI010000108.1 GCA_017614185.1 Lachnospiraceae bacterium
AAAGAAGGCGGGGCGTACATGGTTATGACCACCTACGGACCGCTAAACGGCGTCTGGACAGCAGGAAGCTATGAGCTTAATACGTCAATCCTTCGAAACGAATGGGGATTTGACGGCATGGTTATGACGGACTGGTGGGCAAAGGTTAATACTGAAGGAACCAAGCCTTCGGTTGATAACCTTGCTGACATGGTTTTATCTGGCAACGATGTTTACATGGTAATAAGAGATGCCCTTGCAAACGAGGATATCGATAACCTTAAAGAATACATGGATGCCGGAAAGATTACCAGAGGACAGATCGGAAAGTGTGCGGCTTCAATCCTTAAAGCACTTATGAAGTCTGCCGTTATGGACAGGAGCCTCGGAAGAATATCCGATGAGGAAAAAGAGGCTATGGAGAGTCTTGACGAAGAGGATAAGGATGCGTTTAACCTTGAGTATCAGGTTATCGACAAAGAACTTATACTTGACGGAAGCGATATTAACACCGAGAGGGGCAAGTCCCATCTTATAGGACTTGATACAACTCACCAGGGCATGTATTCAATCACTCTCACATTAAGAGTAGACGCAAGTGAGCTTGCACAGGTTCCGGTAACCTTCTACTCGAACGGAGTCAACTTCGGAACCAGAACTCTTCGTGCGACAAACGGAGAGGAGATTGAAGTAACCCAGTCGCTTGGTTGGTTTGGCAACAGATACAATTCCGTAAAGCTCTACTTCGGACAGGGCGGAATGAAGATCAGAAGTGTCAAATTTACATGCGAACCTCAGGGTCAGTCATTATAAAAAAATGACACCGTTTTAAAATATAGGTAATTATTTTACGATTTTGCACCTCCTATAATGAAGTCATCAACCAAGGTTGTTGATTCATCATTATAGGAGGATTTTTTATGAAAAGCAAAAGATTACTTTCACTGCTCTTAACAGGTGCCATGGTTCTTGGATTGGCAGCATGCGGCAGTGACAGCACAGGAAGCAGCACTTCCACAACTAACAAAAGTGATTCAAGTTCTGCTGCAACAACTGAGGCCGGCACAGACTCAGCAAGTGGAGACAAGCTTGTTATCTGGACTCTGGCAGCAGATCTTGAACAGTTTGCAGCAAGATATCAGGAAACAACAGGTGTAGAGACTGAAGTAGTAGTTATCGCACCCGCAGATTATCCTACAAAGGTTCAGACCGCTCTTGTAGGCGGAGAGAAGGAACCCGACATTATCGTTGGTGAGCCTCAGATGCTCGGCGATATGTATGACGCAGGCTTCTTTGCAAACCTTGACGATTTTGGCGCTAAGGATTACGAAGGACAGATTGTAGATTATGTTTGGGAAGTTGGTCAGGATGCTGACGGAATCCAGAGAGCAATCTCTTACCAGATTACACCCGCAGGTATCTACTACCGTCGTGATATTGCCAAGACAGTTTTCGGAACAGACGACCCTGTAGAGATCGGCAAGCTCTTCAAGGACTATCCTACAATCCTTGAGACAGCCAAGACAATCAAGAATGCAGGTTACAGAATTTTCTCATCCGACTCAGAAATCAGCTACTTCTCCGGTGACTCGGCATGGGTTATCGACGGCAAGTTAAACGTTGATGATGCTCGTGAGAAATACATGGACCTCGTTATTGACCTTTACAAGGGTGATTTGACAGCATATGCAAACCAGTGGTCAACTCCCTGGTACCAGGCTATGGCAGGCTCAGTTCCCATTCTTACAGCTGAAATCCAGAACTACGAAGATGATTCAGTAAACGTTTGGGATGCAGAGAGCTTCGCAGAGGCAACAAAGGATCTTGAGACAACAGAAGTATTCGCATTCGGCCTTCCTTCATGGGGTGTTCTCACTATGAGAGACAACGTTAAGGAAACATCAGGACTTTGGGGCGTATGCGCAGGTCCCGCTTACGGATTCGGCGGCGGCACATTCATCGGTATCTCCGCTAACTCAGAGAGAAAAGACACAGCTTGGGATTTCGTTAAGTTCTGCACTCTTAACGAGGAGACAGCTGACTGGTGGATTGAAGTTTCAGAAGGTGACACAGTTTCATTAATCTCCGCTCTTGAGAAGCACGCAGATGATGAGAATGCCGTTTACGGCAACGAGAAGCTCTATTCATTCTGGCTTGAGCAGGCAAAGGGAATCGATTACTCAAAGGTTACCCAGTACGACACAGCTATCAACGATGCATGGGGCGCTGCAATCTCCAGCATCAAGACAGGTGAGAAAGACAAAGAAACCGCTATCAACGATTTCTATGATTTGGTTCAGTCAACCTATCCCGACCTTATAGTTGAAAGATAGTTAATGCTACGGTAGTTGCCACCGGGGGACTCTCCGGTGGCAATTTATCGAAGTCAAGAGGAATAAGAGTATGAAAAAGAGAAAATCAAAGGTTACAGCTTACAATAACTGGGGATATGCCTTTGTTGCTCCCTTTGTAATTGTTTTTTGCATCTTCAGCATTTATCCCGTATTCAGAACACTTTACTTAAGTTTTACCAACCTTAAGGTAGTGGGCGATGCGGACATTATCGGATTTAAAAACTATGTGCGAGTTCTTAGTGATAAGTTCTTCTGGACCGCACTTTTAAACACAGTAAGAATATGGAGCGTAAATATCGTGCTCCAGCTTGGCCTTGCCTTCCTTCTTATGATGGTCTTTTCGGACGTCAAATATAAGATGAAGGGACTTGGCGTATTCAGAATCATTTACTATTTGCCAAACCTTATTGCGGCAACATCCATTGCATTTTTGTTTAACACCCTTTTGGACTGGAGATACGGAACTTTCAACATAATGATAAGTTCAATCTACAAGCTCTTCGGGGCAAGCTACAATCCCATCAACTGGATTGGAAGTTCAGCTACCGCAGGCTACACAATCGCGGTGATTCAGTCATGGATGTGGTTTGGAAACTCTTTCCTTATGCTTATGGCGGGCGTACAGGGAATAAACAGAGATTACTTTGAGGCAGCAGCCATTGATGGCGCAGGCCGATGGACTATTTTTGGAAAAATAACATTACCGCTTATCAAGCCCATAATGATGTATGTGGCTATCACATCACTTATCGGCGGACTCCAGATGTTTGATCTGCCTTTCCTTATGGTTCAGACTTCATCGGGTTCATACGGCTCGGTACAGACGGTTATGATGTATCTTTATAAATACGGCTTTACCACAGGTACGACACAGGTTGGATATGCTTCAGCCGTGGCTTATATCCTCTTCCTTATTATTCTTCTGGTATCGGTGGTACAACTTAGACTCTTCAGAGGAAAGGGGGATAAGTAAATGGCATATCGAATTAAAAAAGGAATACTTTACTTTCTACTTGTCGCTTTGGCGCTTACATGTATGCTTCCCTTTATCCTCATGCTTGTCAATGCGACAAGAAGTGGATCGGAGATTGTTACAGGATTCACCTTCATTCCGGGCTCTCACCTTAAAGAGAACTGGGACATGGTTTTTGACTACTTTAACCTCTTTGAAGGTATCTGGAACTCGATTCTTGTGGCAGTTCCCGCAACACTTTTATGCGCTTACTTTTCGACACTTACGGCGTACGGACTCGCATTTTATAACTTTAAGGGTAACAAGGTGATTTTCGGAGCCATCCTTGCATTCATGATGATTCCCGGACAGCTCTCCCTTATAGGTTTCTACCAGCTATGTACAAAGCTTCATCTGGTAAACTCATACGTGCCCCTTATCATTCCCGCGATTGCGGCGCCCGGTACAGTGTTCTTCCTAAGACAGTATATTCTCTCATCGCTTCCTAAGTCTCTTATAGAGGCTGCGAGAATTGACGGAGCAAGCGAGATTTACTCATTCCATAAGATTGTTTTCCCTATCGTGTCCCCTGCGGTTGCGACGATGGGAATTATGGCTTTCATCGGCAACTGGAACAGTTATCTTTTACCGATGATTATCATAACAAAAAACGAGAAGATGACTCTTCCCGTTATGATGGCTACACTACGTGCAGCCCAGAATATTAACTCAAACCAAGGAGCTATTTACCTTTCGGTAGCTATTTCGGTGGTGCCTATACTGCTGGTATTCACGGTATTCTCCAAGTATATCATCAGTAGTGTCTCAGCCGGCGCCATTAAAGAATAGAATACCTCTTTTATTCATCTCTATTCTCTTCCTTCGGGCCTTGACAGGGGTTAACGTGCAAAACCCCGTCAAGGTCGCAGAAGGTAT
>JAGACI010000109.1 GCA_017614185.1 Lachnospiraceae bacterium
CCGGTTTTGCTAACAGGCTCTGTCTCTAAGAAAGATAAAAATCTTATTTATGAGATGCTTAAATCTGGCGAAGCAAATATCGCTATCGGTACTCATGCGCTTATTTCAGAGGGCGTTGAATTCAGGAAATTAGCTCTTGTTATTACAGATGAACAGCACAGATTTGGCGTTAATCAAAGAGAAGCGATTTCCCTTAAAGGGGACACTCCGCATGTTCTTGTAATGAGTGCTACGCCTATACCGAGATCTCTTGCGATGATTTTATACGGAGACCTTTCCATATCCAGAATTGAGAAACTTCCGGGCGATAGAATACCTATTAAAAATGCGGTAATCACTACCGACATGCGCCCAAATACATACAGATTTATAGCAAAAGAAGTATCAATGGGGCATCAGGGGTATGTTATTTGTCCTTTGGTTGAAGCATCAGAGGAAGAATCTGCTTTTGCCAATTATGAAAATGTAAAAGATTACGCAGCAAAGCTTAAAGGTGAACTTCCTGAATCTGTCAGAATCGGAATTCTTCACGGTAAGATGAAGGCAGATTTAAAGAATAAAACGATGCAGGATTTCCATGACGGATTAATTGATGTACTTGTATCAACAACAGTTATTGAAGTCGGAATCAATGTTCCAAATGCTACCTTTATAGTTATTGAAAATGCTCAGGCTTTTGGCCTTTCAACGCTTCATCAGCTGAGAGGAAGAGTAGGCAGAAGCAATATACAAAGTTATTGTGTCTTCATTAATTCTGACAGTAACAAAGAGAAAAACAATAGGCTTGAAATTCTTGGCAAGTCAAATGACGGTTTTTATATAGCCGAAGAAGATTTAAAGTTAAGAGGGCCCGGTGATTTGTTTGGCACAATGCAGTCAGGCGAACTTAACTTTAGAATTGCGGATATATATAATGACTCATCAACACTTAAGGATGCGTCAAATTGTGTTGATGATATATATAGCGGAAAAAGTGAGATTTCAAAGGATGAATTGCCGTTCTTCCTTGATATGCTTGAAAAATCACTTGGTATTAAGCTCGATTCATCCACTCTTTAATCCATAATTCAACAAACTGTAGTATTTTTGCTTTGATTATCCACTATATATATGGTATAATCAGGGTGTTGTATTATGCGAAGAAAGGGTTTTTAAGCAATGTCCAACAGTTCAACATATGATGCTTCGAATATTACGGTCCTTGAGGGCCTTGAAGCGGTCAGAAGACGTCCCGGAATGTATATCGGCAGTGTTTCCACCAAGGGATTAAACCATCTCATTTACGAGATAGTGGATAACGCAGTTGATGAACATCTTGCCGGATTTTGCGATAAGATTTCTGTTATTCTGGAGGCTGACGGTACCTGTACGGTAACCGATAACGGTCGAGGAATTCCCATAGATATGCACGAGAAAGGCGTGAGCGCGGAACGTATAGTATTTACAACACTTCATGCCGGCGGTAAATTTGATGATTCCGCATATAAGACAAGCGGTGGTCTTCACGGCGTGGGTTCATCGGTTGTTAACGCTCTTTCTACACATTTATCTGTTACCGTCAAAAAGAACGGCTTGATTCACAAGGATACTTATGAGAGAGGTGTACCAACAACCACTCTTGAGAAGGGACTCCTTCCTGTAATCGGCAAGACCAGGGAAACCGGTACAACCATCAATTTCCTTCCCGATGACACCATATTTGACAAGACCAGATTCAAAGAAGATGAGGTTAAGAGCCGTCTGCACGAGACTGCATACCTTAACCCCAAGTTAACCATACATTTTGAAGACAGACGTAAGGAAGAGCCCGAGATAATCGATTTCCATGAACCTGAGGGAATCAAGGGCTTCGTTAAGGATCTTAACAAATCCAAAGAATCTCTTCATGAAGTAATAGCTTTTAGCGGCGTCAGCGACGGAATCGAAGTTGAGGTTGCTTTTCAGTATGTAAATGAGTTCCAGGAACAGGTTATGGGTTACTGTAACAACATTTACAACTCTGAGGGCGGAACTCATCTTACAGGTTTCAAGACACAGTTTACGAACGTAATCAATACTTATGCTCGTGAACTCGGTGTACTTAAGGATAAAGACGCCAACTTTACCGGTGCCGAGGTCAGAAACGGAATGACCGCGGTAATCTCTGTAAAGCATCCGGACCCCAGATTTGAAGGACAGACCAAGACAAAACTCGATAACCAGGACGTTACAAAAGTTGTGTCCGGTATTACCGGCGACGAGGTTGTAAGGTATTTTGACAGAAACCTTGAAGACCTTAAAGCCATTATAAGCTGCGCCGAAAAGGCAGCCAAGATTCGTAAAGCGGAAGAAAAAGCAAAGACCAACATGCTTTCCAAGTCTAAATTTTCTTTCGATTCAAACGGTAAACTTGCAAACTGCGAATCCAAGGATGCCAAAAAGTGCGAAATCTTCATCGTAGAGGGTGATTCTGCGGGTGGTTCTGCAAAGACTGCAAGAAACAGAATGTATCAGGCTATCCTGCCTATCAGAGGTAAAATCCTGAACGTAGAAAAGGCAAGTATAGACAAGGTTCTTGCCAATGCCGAAATCAAAACTATGATCAATGCATTCGGATGTGGTTTCTCCGAAGGATACGGCAATGACTTCGATATCACCAAGCTTCGTTATGACAAGATTATTATCATGGCCGATGCCGATGTCGATGGTGCTCATATTTCTACATTGCTTCTTACTTTGTTTTACAGATTCATGCCCGAGCTTATATTTGAAGGCCATGTGTATATTGCAATGCCGCCTCTTTACAAGGCAATGCCTTCAAAAGGTGAAGAAGAGTACCTGTATGATGACAAAGCTCTTGAAAAATACAGAGCAACACACAAAGGCTCCTTCACATTGCAGAGATACAAAGGTCTTGGTGAAATGGACGCTGAACAGCTTTGGGAGACAACACTCGATCCCGAACGCAGAATGCTTAAGCTGGTAGAGATTGAAGATGCAAGAATGGCGAGTGAAGTTACAGAACTTTTGATGGGTACTGAAGTTCCTCCCAGAAAAGCATTTATTTATGAACACGCCAATGATGCAGAACTTGATGTATAAATCTTAGACTTAGGAATTATTAGAAATGGACGAATCCAGAATTATTAAAACCGAATACTCTGAGGTGATGGAGAAATCTTACATTGACTACGCCATGAGCGTTATCATTGCGAGAGCGCTTCCCGACTCCAGAGACGGACTTAAGCCCGTACAAAGAAGAACTTTATATGATATGTACGAGCTTGGCATTAAACACGATAAGCCTTACAGGAAGAGTGCCCGTATCGTCGGTGATACAATGGGTAAATATCACCCTCACGGCGACTCATCCATATATGATTCTCTTGTGGTAATGGCACAGGATTTCAAGAAGGGAATGGCTCTTGTTGACGGTCACGGTAACTTCGGCAATATAGAAGGTGACGGCGCCGCTGCAATGAGGTATACAGAGGCAAGACTTATGAAGGTAACCGAGGAGAACTTCCTTGGGGACCTCGATAAGGATGTTGTAGACTTTATTCCAAACTTCGATGAGACGGAGAAGGAACCAAGCGTTCTTCCCGTTAAACTTTCCAATTTCCTTGTTAACGGATCTGAAGGTATCGCCGTTGGTATGGTTACCAGCACACCTCCGCACAATCTGGGAGAAGTTGTTGATGCCACAAAAGCCTACATGCTTAACGAAGATATAACCAACAAGGAATTGATGCGTTATATTAAGGGACCTGATTTTCCTACAGGCGGTATTGTTATTAACCAGGATGAACTCGCCGAAATTTATGAGACCGGTGTCGGTAAGATTAAAATCCGCGGTAAGGTCGAGATTGAAAAGGGCAAGCAGGGCAGAACAAACGTAGTTATTACAGAGATTCCATATACAATGATCGGTGCAAATATTGGAAAGTTCCTCTCAGATGTTGCAACGCTTGTTGAACAGAAGAAGACTTCCGATGTTGTTGATATTTCAAACCAGTCTTCAAAAGAGGGTATCAGAATTGTAATAGAGCTTAAGAAGGATGCCGATGTCGACAACTTCGTTAACATGCTCTACAAAAAGACCAGACTTGAAGATACTTTCGGTGTAAATATGCTTGCCATTTCAAAAGGCAAGCCCGAAACAATGTCCTTAAAACAGATAATCAAGGACTCGGTTGACTTTCAGTTTGAAGTAAATACACGTAAATACAACTATCTCCTCAAAAAGGAACTTGAGAAAAAAGAAATTCAGGAAGGCTTAATCAAAGCCTGCAATGTTATTGATCTTATAATCGAGATTTTAAGAGGCAGTAAGGACAGAGCAATGGCTAAAGCCTGTCTTGTTGAAGGTAAGGTTGACGGTATTAAGTTTAAGTCCAAAGAATCCAGTATTATGGCTTCGCAGCTTCTTTTCACTGAGCCTCAGGCCAATGCGATTCTTGAGATGCGCTTATATAAGTTGATTGGTCTCGAAATTGATGCACTTATCAAGGAGCATGAAGAGACATGCGCCAATATTTATCGTTACGAGGACATTCTTGATCGCAAGGGAAGCATGGCTCAGGTTATCATGAACGAGCTTGACGCCATCAAGAAGGAATACGGCAGAAAGCGCCGCACACTTATCGAGAATGCCGAGGAAGCTGTATACGAAGAGAAGAAGATTGAAGAAGCCGACGTTTACTTCCTTATGGACAGATTCGGATACGCCAAGACGGTGGACGTTGCTACATTTGAAAGAAACAAAGAGACAATTGAAGCCGAGAACAAGTACTACTTCATGTGTAAAAACACAGGAAAAGTTTGTATTTTCACAAACAAAGGAAACGTTCATACCTTTAAGGTTCTTGATTTACCTATGGGAAAGCTAAGAGACAAGGGCATTCCCATCGACAACGTATCAAATTACTCCACATCCAAGGAAGATGTTGTGCTGATAACGAGTCAGTCTGATTTGAACCTTTACAGACTTTTATTTGTCACAAAGAAATCCATGATGAAGGTTGTTGACGGCGGAGAATTTGACGTGAGTAAGCGAACCATTGTCGGAACCAAGTTTATGGACGACGATGATGAAGTTATAAATATTGAAGTTCTTAAAGAGCAAAAGAACATAATTCTTCAAACCAAAGAGGGATTCTTCTTAAGATTCAGCGTGGATGAAATTCCCATGAAGAAGAAAAATGCAATCGGTGTAAGAGGCATGAAACTTGGCCCGAAAGATTATGTTGAAGCCGTTCATTACACCTTAAACACCATGGATAAGACCATAGAATACAAAGGACGTACTTTGGAACTTAACAAGCTTAAACTTGGAAGAAGAGATTCAAAGGGCGTAAAGGTAAGAGCATGAGAGTAATAGCAGGAAGAGCCAGAAGCATGCCGCTAAAGGCTCCAAAGACTCTTAATACAAGACCCACAACTGACAGAATCAAAGAGACTCTCTTTAACATTCTTCAGGGAGATATTGAAGGCTCGGTTTTTGTTGATGTATTCTCCGGAAGTGGCGGAATAGGAATTGAGGCTTTGAGCCGGGGCGCCAAGAGAGCTTACTTTATCGAAAACGAGAAGGAAGCAATCGAGTGTATTACTGACAATCTTCATTTCACAAAGTTTGAAGACAAAGCTGTACTTCTTAAGCAGGATGCGATCGGTGCGCTTTCGCTTCTTAATGAAAAAATCGTAGATATTATTTTTATGGACCCTCCTTACAAAGAGGAGCTTGAAAGAAAGGCTTTGGAAGTGCTTTCAAATGCTCCCTATGTAACTGAAGACACCATGATAATAATTGAAGCCGAACTTAGCACCGATTTTTCTTACGCTTCAGGCCTTGGCTTTGATGTATACAGAGAAAAAACATACAAGACAAACAAACATGTATTTCTTAGAAAAATACAGAATTGAGGGATGAAATATGAAATCAGCATTTTACCCCGGAAGCTTTGATCCCATGACATTGGGACACCTTGATATTATCAAGAGAGCTGCCGGAATATTTGACGAATTGCACATTGTTGTAATGCATAATAAGGGTAAGACCGCATTGTTTTCTGTAGAGGAACGTGTTAATATACTAAAGGAAGCAACAAAGGATTTAGACAACGTTGTTATCGAATCTTTTTCCGGTTTAACAATTGATTATGCCAAGAAGAATCATATACACGTTGCCATAAGAGGCCTTCGAGCAATCACTGATTTTGAGTATGAATTACAGTTTGCTCAGACGAACTCGAAACTCTCAGGCGGTTACTTAGATACAATGTTTTTAACTACCAGCCTTGAGTATGCATATCTTAGTTCAAGTACTGTAAAAGAGATTGCAAGTTTCGGCGGAGATATCGAGCAGTGTGTTCCTGATTTTGTTGTTCCATTGATTTATGATAAATTCAAATAGTCATTTTTCAATAAAATTAAGCGAGGATAGATGAATGGCACTTCCTACAAGTAATATCGAAAATGCTATTAAAGACATAGAAGATTATATTGGGGGCTGTAAGTATCAAACCTTTTCAAGTACAAAGATTGTGGTTGATAAGGAAGAAATTGAGGACCTTATAAGCGAACTTCGAAAGAAGACTCCCGAAGAGATTAAAAGATATCAAAGAATCATTTCCAATAAGGACGCTATCTTAGAGGATGCGCGTTCCAAGGCTGAAGCTTTAATCAACGAGGCTACAGTACATACCAATGAACTTATTAATGAGCATGAGATTATGAAACAGGCTTACGACCAGGCCAATAAAGTAGTCTCAATGGCATCCGCCCAGGCTCAGCAGATTCTTGATAACGCAACCAACGAAGCAAACAGTTTAAGATTTGCCGCTATGCAGTATATGGATGATATGCTTGCTCATATTGAGGAGGTCCTTACAGGATCAGCTCAGGCTGCAACATCAAATTTTGAAAGCCTTGTAACTTCACTTAACGAGTACAGAGATGTTGTTATTTCCAACAGAAATGAGCTTCGTCCTTCACCCGAACCGGAGCCCGAACCTACAATTGAACCGGATCCTGACCTTACAATAACCGGTCCGATTGATGTGCCCGAGAAAAAGAGGGATGGAATTAGTCTTATCTAAGTAATTAAAGCAGATTCTTTGGAATCTGCTTTTCTTAGAATTGGGGGTATAGGATGTTAATAAGACTTGATAAGTTTTTAAGCGATATGTCGTCTCTTACAAGAAGCCAGATTAAAGAGGCTGTCAAAAAGGGAAGAGTATCCGTTAACGGTAATGTTGTCAAAGACTCATCTCTTAAAGTCTCGACGACAACCGATGTTGTTAACCTTGATAAAGAAGAGATTAAATATAATCTGTTTACGTATATCATTGTCAATAAACCGTCAGGACTTGTGACTTCAACATCCGATGATGACGGCCCCAATGTTATGAGTATATTAAAGGGAATCCCCACCAAGGATTTGTTCCCTGTCGGAAGACTTGATAAAGACACAGAAGGACTGCTTCTTATAACTAATGACGGAGAACTGGGCCATAGACTTCTTTCTCCCAAGCACCACGTTCCCAAAACCTATTATGTGGAATGCGCCAAACCTTTAGGTGATATGGAACTTCTTATGTTAAAAGACGGAGTTGATATCGGTGATGATAAGAAGACATTGCCTTCCAAAGTAAAACAGGTTGAAGATAAAACAATTCTTTTGACAATTGAGGAAGGCCGATTCCACCAGGTCAAAAGAATGCTTAAAGCTGTTAATAACAGTGTCCTTTATCTTAAGAGAATATCTTTTGGGAATCTAAGCCTCGATGAGCAAAAACTCCCCAAGGGAAGCTTTAAGATACTGGATGAAGATGAAATAAAAGAATTAAAGAGGTTTTAGTTAATGTTTTTTAAAAGAATGTTTGTCCCTGAAATATTCAGAGGGCAGAAGAACTATGTAAATACGCAAAAGGTTTATGAAGCCATCAAAACGGTACTTTTATTTGCTGTATCCGCCGCTTTGTTTATTGCAGGCTATATCGCTACAAAATCAAGAATGAACCTTCTTACAATCGTGGCGGTCTTGGGATGCCTTCCCGCATCCAAAAGTCTTGTCAATCTTATCATGTTCCTAAGATTTAAATCCGCACCTGCAGATTTGATCCAAAGAATAGAAGCTAAAAGCGGTGATTTACCTGCTTTATACGACAATGTTTTTACCACTTATGAGAAAACTTATTTTGTTGATCATCTTGTTTTCAGGCAGAATAACCTTGTGTGCTTTTCAAAAGAATGCAAGGATATATCCAAACTCGAGAATCATATCAACGAAAAACTACTGGCAGGCGGACATAAGGGCATTACAGTAAAGATTTTTGATAATGAGGCCAAATATCTTGAAAGACTTGCCTCTCTTAATGAATTATCTTCTGATAATGATAAAGATGCTGACGAAATTTTTAACACTATAAGAGCAATCTGCTTATAAACCATGAAAAGAATAGATATCGATTCATCCAATGAAGGCGGAAGATTTGATAAATTTCTCATTAAACATCTGCCCGGCGCCGGAACATCTTTCATATATAAGATGCTAAGGAAGAAAAATATCACATTGAATAAGAAGAAAGCCGCCGGCAATGAAATACTTAAAGCCGGTGATTTTATAGAGATTTTCTTCTCTGATGATACATACGAAAAGTTTAGAAAAAGTGATAACAGGGATTCATCAACCGATGTTTATATAAGTGCTTTTAATGATATAAAAGACGTTGAAGTCCTATATGAAGATAAAGATGTAGTTATCCTTAATAAACCCATAGGCGTACTGTCACAAAAAGCAGCCGATAAAGACATCTCACTTAATGAATGGCTTATTGGATATCTTCTTGACAACAATGAAGTAACAAATGATTCCCTTAAAGATTTTAAGCCTTCAGTTTGTAACAGGCTTGACAGAAATACAGCAGGAATCGTTCTGTGCGGAAAGTCCATAAAGGGTAGCAGGGCACTTTCAAAGGCAATTAAAGAAAGAAAAATTGATAAATACTACGTGACACTTGTCAAAGGCATCGGACTTAAAGAAGGCGAGATTAAAGGGAGCCTTGTTAAGGATGAAAAAGCCAACAAGGTCAAAGTAAACCTTAATGAAGGCGATGAGATTCGGACATACATTAAGCCTATTTCTGAAAATGACAGATTAAGTTATCTCGAAATTCTTCTATACACAGGCAAAACGCACCAGATAAGGGCGACACTTGCAGCCCTTTCACATCCTTTGGTTGGAGATTATAAATACGGAAATAAGGCTTTAAACGACAAATTTAAGGAAGAATACGGGCTGGAAGCTCAGTTTCTTGCCTGCAACAAGGTTGTATTCCCCAAAAGCTTTCCTGAACTTGAAAATCTGTCCGGAAAAGTAATAAAAGCGAGTTTACCAAAGCTTTATGAGACCATTATTCATAAGGAGAAGCTTTAATGGCTACCTGGAATTCAAGAGGTCTTCGAGGTTCAACACTCGAGGAAATGATAAACCGAACCATTGAAAAATATAAGGAGAAGGAGCTGGCTCTTATTCAGAAGGTGCCGACACCTATTACTCCAATTAAAATTGACGCGGAATCGAGACATATCACACTTGCGTACTTTGATCAAAAGAGTACGGTCGATTATATTGGTGTTGTGCAGGGAGTTCCGGTTTGCTTTGATGCAAAGGAATGCGCCGTAGACACATTTTCCCTTCAAAACATTCATCCTCATCAGGTTGATTTCATGGAAAGATTCGAAAAGCAGAAAGGTATTGCTTTCTTTATCATTTATTATTCCCACAAAGATTTGCTCTATTATATGCCTTTTAAGAATCTTAAAGTATTCTGGGATCGAATGAATGAAGGCGGAAGAAAGAGCTTCCGCTTTGATGAAATAGATGAAAGCTGGATTATAGACAAGAAAGCACCTGTGCTTGTTCCTTTCCTTGAAAGCCTTCAAAAAGACTTAAACTCGCGTGTTGACATATGATTTATTATCCTGTATACTTCATTTAGTTTCGCTTGCTACCAAATTAGCACATTAGCACACTAAAGTAAAGGAGATATATGAGTACGATTTTACTGCATACTCCCGAAGGAGTCAGAGATATATATGGAGACGAAATGAAGAGAAAGAGTGAGACGGAATCACGAATCAAGGATGTTATTTCTCTTTATGGATACAAGACCATTTCAACACCTACTTTTGAGTATTTTGATGTTTTCTCAAAAGAGATAGGAACCACACCTTCCAAGGATTTATATAAGTTCTTTAACAAGGAAGGCAATACACTTGTTTTAAGACCTGATTTTACGCCTTCAATGGCTCGTTGTGCCGCAAAGTATTATATGGATGAGGATGTTCCGATCAGGTTTACTTACAGCGGAAATACCTTCACGAATACCAATAACCTCCAGGGTAAACTTAAAGAGGTTACTCAGATGGGTGCCGAGCTAATCGGAGACGGCAGTGTTGAAGCAGACGCCGAGATGATTGCCATGGTTATCGGATGTCTTAAGGAAACGGGTTTAAGAGATTTCCAAATTAGTATCGGTGAGGTTGAATACTTTAAGGGGCTTTGCCAGAATGCAGGACTTTCAGAGGAAGACGAACAGGCGTTAAGGGACCTTATAAGCACAAAGAACATATTTGCTGCCGAAGCATTTATTGATAAAACTGTTACCAAAAAGGAAGCAGGAGAGAGCCTTAAGAAGATGGCTGATCTCTTTGGCGGAACAGAGATTCTTAAAGAGGCATCCCAGTATGCCAATAATGCTCGCTCAAAGGCTGCAATAGACAGGCTTTATGCTTTGTTTGAAGCTTTGAAAAAATATAAAGTAGAGAATCATGTTTCATTCGATCTTGGAATGCTTTCCAAGTACAATTATTATACAGGCGTGATTTTTAAAGCATATGCCGTAGGCGTCGGCGATGTTATTATCAAAGGCGGCCGCTACGACAACCTTTTAAGCCGATTTGGCAAGAACGCTCCCGCTATAGGATTTGCAATAATAATTGATGACCTTATGGAAGCGTTAAAGAGTCAGGGTATAGATATCAAAGTTAAGAAAGAGCCTGAAGAAATCCTTTATACAAAGGATACATATGATGCGGCTTTAAAGAAGGCAATGGAACTTAGAAGCAAGAACATTTCCGTTGTATTAAAGGAGGGCAAATAAATGAGTGATAATCGTTATCTTACATTTGCTCTTGCAAAAGGAAGACTTGCCGAAAAGACTCTTTCAATGCTTGAAGAAATCGGTATAACCTGTGAAGAGATGAAGGATAAGAGTTCAAGAAAATTAATCTTCGTAAATGAAGATCTTAAACTCAAATTTTTCCTCTCGAAAGGCCCGGATGTTCCCACATATGTTGAGTATGGTGCCGCCGATATCGGTGTTGTCGGCTCTGACATTATATTGGAGGAGAACAGAAGAGTATATGAGGTTCTGGACCTCAAATTCGGTGCATGCAGAATGTGCGTATGCGGACCCGAATCCGCAGGTGAACTTTTAAAGCATCACGAAATGATAAGAGTTGCGAGCAAATATCCTGAAATTGCCAAGGATTATTTTTATAACCAGAAGAATCAGACAGTTGACATTATTAAACTTAATGGTTCTGTTGAACTTGGTCCTATCGTTGGCCTTTCAGATGTAATCGTTGATATTGTTGAAACTGGTTCAACCTTAAAAGAGAACGGACTTGTTGTCCTTGAAACAATAAAGCCTTTATCTGCGAGAATGATTGTCAACCAGGTTTCAATGCAGATGGAGTCCGAGAGAATCAAGGACCTTATCAAAAAGATAAAAGCAGTTGTTGAAGCGAAGGAAAACCAATGAGAATTCTTGATTTAAATGAACAAACCAAAAGCAATCTTTTAAATGATTTATTAAAAAGGAGCCCCGGAAACTACGGCGAATACGAAAAGATTGTAAGTGACATCGTGGAAGATGTAAGAAAAAGAGGCGATGAGGCCTTATTCGAGTATACCCTTAAGTTTGACAAGTGTGAAATAAATAAAGGTAATGTCGAAGTAACAAGGGCCGAAATCGAAGAAGCCTATAAAGAACTTGATAAAGAATTTATCGAAGTTCTTAAAAAGAGCGCTAAAAATATAAGAGACTACCATGAACTCCAGAAGAGAAACTCCTGGATTAACACCAGAGAAGACGGTGTAATTCTTGGTCAGAAGATTACTGCAATCGAAAAGGCCGGCGTTTATGTTCCCGGTGGCACGGCAGCTTACCCTTCAAGCGTTCTTATGAACATTATTCCTGCCAAAGTAGCAGGTGTGAAAGAGATAATAATGCTTACCCCTCCCGGAAAAGACGGCAAAATGAATGCAGGAACACTCGTTGCTGCAGATATTGCCGGCGTTGACAGAATCTTTAAGGCAGGCGGAGCTCAGGCTATTGCTGCTATGGCATTCGGAACCGAAAGTATTCCTAAGGTATATAAGATTACAGGACCCGGCAACATCTTTGTTGCTCTTGCCAAGAAAAATGTTTTTGGTCATGTTTCCATTGACTCAATAGCAGGTCCAAGTGAAATCCTTGTATTATGTGATGAAACAGCCAATCCCAAATATGTTGCCGCTGATTTAATCAGTCAGGCAGAACATGACAAGCTTGCTTCGGCAATACTTGTTACGACATCAAAGGATATGGCTTTAAAGGTTTCTGATGAAATCGATAATTTTGTAAAAGATCTCGAGAGAAAAGATATTATTAAAGAGTCTCTTGATAATTACGGTTACGCACTCGTGGCCAAAGATATGGAAGATGCAATCAATGCAGTTAATGAAATTGCTTCCGAACACCTTGAAGTTTTGACTGCAAATCCTTTCGATATTCTTCCAAGAATCAAGAATGCAGGAGCAATTTTCCTCGGAGAATACTCATCAGAGCCTCTTGGAGACTATTTTGCAGGGCCAAATCATATTTTACCTACAAACGGAACTGCCAAATTCTTCTCACCTCTTGGTGTTGATGATTTCATCAAGAAGAGCAGTATTATTTCCTATTCAAGAAATGCTTTGGAGGAAGTTCATAAAGATATTGAACTGTTTGCAAAGAAAGAAGGACTTACGGCTCATGCCAATTCAATAAATGTTCGCTTCAGATAAGGAGAGAATTATAATGAGACAAAGTACAATCAATCGTAAAACCAGAGAAACTGATATTAAGGCAGTTTTAAATATCGATGGTTCCGGCAAATCAAATATCAAAACCGGCGTAGGCTTCTTTGATCACATGCTTGAAGGATTTGCCAAGCACGGTTTATTTGACCTTGATTTGACCTGTAAAGGCGATTTATATGTAGATGCTCACCACACAGTGGAAGACTGCGGAATTGTCCTTGGAAATGCCATAAAAGAGGCAATAGGAGATAAGGTTGGAATAAAGAGGTTCGGAAACTTTATTCTTCCCATGGATGATGCATTGATTCTTTGCGCAATTGATCTTGGCGGAAGGCCTTACTTTGATGCTGACTTTGATTTTAAGAGTGAAAAATGCGGTGATATGGACACCGAGCTTGTAAGAGAATTCTTCTATGCAATATCTTATTCTGCAATGATGAACATTCACTTTAAGCAGCTCTCCGGAGTCAATTCTCATCACATAGCAGAAGCTGCATTCAAGGCCTTTGCAAAAGCTTTGGATCAGGCAACTTCCATTGATGAGAGAATTACAGATGTTTTAAGTACAAAAGGAGTTTTATAAAATGACCGAAACAAAGCGTTTTGTTTCCTGTATTTATTTATATAATGAGCACGCCGTAAAGGGACTTGATGACATGAGTGTTGTTGAGACCGATCCCATAAGGCTCGCCAAGGAGTTCGCAGAAAATAATGCAGACGAACTTTTGATATTCGACCTTTCATATGATGATGAATCTCATGAAACAGCTCTTTTGATTATTAAAGAGATTTGTTCAGAGGTTGAAATTCCTGTTATCGGTGCCGGTAACATCAAGCGTATGGAAGATGTCAAAAAGCTTTTATATGCAGGCTGTAAGAGAGCGGCACTTGACTATGACAAAGATACAAATATCGAGATAACAAAAGAGGTTTCAGAGAAGTTTGGCAAAGATAAAATTCTTGCCTGCATTTCTGATGCCAAAGTTTTGGAGCATTACAAAACTTTAATTGAGGACTTTGTCGGCGAAATCATTCTTATGAATCCACACATTATTAAAGATGTTGCGGATTCAACCAATGTTCCCATGATGGTTTCAATCAGGGAAATTGCCTTAAACAAGCTTATTGAAGTATTCGGATACAGCCATATTTATGGTGTTACAGGAAATGCAATCAATGACAATGCCAAAGAAATACTCTCTCTTAAAGAACTGTTAAAAGAGCAGGGTATCAGTGTAGGAATCCTCGAATCCGCGTTTTCATGGGCTGACTTTAAAAAAGATCCCCAGGGTCTTGTCCCTGTTGTTGTTCAGGACTATAAAACTGATGCTGTTTTAATGCTTGCATACATGGATGAAGATGCCTTCAATTATACTTTAAAGACCGGAAAGATGACCTATTACTCAAGAAGCAGGAAAGAGCGTTGGGTAAAGGGCGAGACCTCCGGACATTATCAGTATGTCAAAAAGCTCACAGCAGACTGCGACATGGATACAATTCTTGCAAAAGTTTATCAGGTTGGAGTTGCCTGCCACACAGGCGCTTACAGCTGCTTCTTTAATGAAGTTACCAAGAAGAACGACTATGATGAGAACGAGAAGAATCCGTTAAATATTCTTCTTAACGTATCCGCTGTAATTGCGGACAGAAAGAAAAATCCCAAAGAAGGAAGCTATACTAACTATCTTTTTGATAAAGGAATTGATAAAATATTAAAGAAGGTTGGTGAAGAGGCAACTGAGATTGTCATCGCTGCCAAGAATCCCAACCCCGAAGAAATCAAGTATGAAATCTCGGATTTCCTTTATCATGTGATGGTCCTCATGGAGGAAAAAGGCGTCACCTGGCAGGAAATCATGGAGGAACTTGCCAAAAGATAGGAGTTTATATGCTTGCATTATCCGATGATATATTAATGCGAATTGATAAACCTGCACGTTATATCGGTCACGAGTACAATGCCGTAATCAAGGACAAGGCCGATGTTAGCGTGCGGTTTTGTATGTGTTTCCCTGATGTTTACGAGATTGGCATGTCGCATCTCGGAATACAGATTCTTTACGATATGTTTAACAGGATGGATGGCGTGTGGTGTGAGAGAACTTATTCACCATGGCCCGATCTTGATAAAATTATGAGAGAAGAGCACATTCCTCTTTTTGCTCTTGAAAGCCAGGAACCTGTTAAGAACTTTGATTTTCTTGGCATTACTTTGCAATATGAGATGTGCTATACAAATATTCTTCAGATTCTTAATCTCTCCGGAATCCCTCTTTTAGCTTCCGAAAGAAAAGATGGCGATCCTATCGTTATCGGCGGTGGCCCATGTTCATATAATCCGGAACCGATTGCCG
>JAGACI010000110.1 GCA_017614185.1 Lachnospiraceae bacterium
GATTTCGTCAACCTTCTCGCGACAGATTTCATCGGTGGTTGCTTCAACCATAACACGAAGTACAGGTTCTGTACCTGATTCTCTTACGAGAACTCTTCCGTCTTCGCCAAGATCCTTCTCAACCTTTTCGATTGCCTTAACGACTACATCTGAGTTTCTGGCAGCTTTCTTCTCGTCGACTTTAACGTTAACCATAAGCTGAGGATAGATTGTTAAATCCTTAAGCTGCTCGGAAAGAGGCATCTTCTTCTCAAGTAATGCTTCCATAACCTTGATTGCGGTAAGAACACCGTCACCTGTGGTCGCATGCTTTGAGAAAATGATGTGGCCGGACTGCTCACCGCCTAATGAGTATCCGTTTTGAGTCATACACTCGCTTACATATTTATCACCGACGGTTGTCTTCTCATATTTGATACCGACTTTGTCGAAAGCTTTGTAAAGTCCCATGTTGGACATAATGGTGGTTACGACTGTGTCGTGATCGAGCTGACCGTTCTCATGAAGATATCTTCCGCAAAGATAGAGGATTTTATCTCCGTCTACTACATTACCGAGCTCATCAACCGCAATACATCTGTCAGCATCACCATCGAAAGCAAAGCCCACATCCAGATGCTCTCTCTTAACAAGATCTACAAGCATCTCGATATGTGTGGAACCACACTCTAAGTTGATGTTTGTACCGTCGGGATTGTTGCTGATTACATATGTCTTGGCTCCGAGTGCATCGAATACGTGCTTAGCTGTCTGGTGTGCGGAACCGTTTGCACAGTCAAGTCCGATACGAACGGAGTTATATGAACGTGTTGCAAGGGAAATAAGATATCCAAGGTATCTGTTACGTCCGATTACATAGTCGGTTGTGCGACCGATGGACTCTCTTCTTGCAAGAGGAATCTCCATATCGGGATTATCAAGGTACTCCTCGATGAGTCTCTCAACCTCGCCGTCTACTTTATAGCCGCCGCCGTTGATGATTTTGATTCCGTTGTCATAGTAAGGATTGTGGCTTGCGGAAATCATGATACCGCAATCGAAATCCTCGGTTCTTACAACATAAGATACGCTGGGAGTGCTTGTAACATGGAGAAGGAAAACATCAGCACCGCTTGCTGTAAGGCCTGCAACCAAAGCATACTCAAACATGTAGCTTGAACGTCTGGTATCTTTACCGATTACAATGCGGGCACGATGGTCTTTTCCATAGTAATAACCTAAGTAGCGACCTACCTTGAAGGCATGGTCTACCGTAAGGTTAACGTTGGCTTCACCCCTAAAGCCGTCCGTACCAAAGTATTTACCCATTTCTATTTACTCCTTTTTGAAAAAGTTCCTTATACTACGTCTTTAATTATAACGTGAAAAACATCATTTTTGTCGCAAAATTGCTGAAAAACAATAGAATATTGCTACAAGAATCTGCCCTGTTTTTTGAAACTATTTATCAAATATTGGCAATAAAAATAATAGATGATAAAATTGTATTTGAAACGGGGGACAACACATGCGCATCACTGATTTGGAGTCAGGGCGCGATATAAAAATCCTTATATTGATTGGCAGCCAGAGTATGGAATTCGATTCCAAGATTATCGGAACGGTTCCGCTTAAAAGCATGATTTACGCTGAGCCTGTCATCAAGAATGATAAGGTCCTGACTTTTAACGGTAAGGGCATTTCTTCGAATGTCGTTATCACTGATAAGAATACAAAGCCTTTGATATTCCGTAATGCCATTTTTAACACGCTTAAATATGACGACGGAAAGCTTTGCTATGGAATTGTTTCGCATGGAGAGGCAGTTGAGTTTAACAGAAGAGACTCCTTCAGGTGTCCTGTTGACGTTCCCTCGGTTGCGCAGATTGGCCTTAACAAAGATACACACAACATTATTATAAGAGATGTAAGTATCAACGGTTTTTCATTCTGCTTTACAAGTGATGAGGTAAAGGCTGAAGTTGGGCAGTTCGTCCACACTACACTTAATGACTTCATTGACGGACTGTTTGAGAACTTTACGTTCAGACTGTTCGGGCTCATCGTAAGAGAAGCCGAACTTATTAACGGAAAAAGAGTATATGGCTGCAAGATAGTTCAGCAGCAAAAAGGAATAGACACCTACATAGCAAAGAAAGAAAGGATGCGTCTTCTCAAGCAAAGGAAGCGCCCCGGAGTGGTAGATGGAAGGGAAAGAAAGACGTAAACACATTGAAGAATTATTAAAAGCGCACAAGACTCCTATGTCAGGGACAGGTCTTGCAACGATGTTTGGCGTAAGCAGACAGGTTATCGTTCAGGATATTGCCCTGTTAAGAGCAGAGAATAAGGATGTCATATCCACTAACAAGGGATATCTTTTATTCACACCGGGAGAAGAAAGCGGCAAGAAAGCCGTTGTAAGAGTAAGACACAGTTCTGAAGATACATATGATGAACTTAAAACCATAGTTGAACTTGGCGGAAGAGTCAGGGATGTTACCGTTGACCATGATATTTACGGTCAGATTACGGTGGATCTTATCATCAATGATTCTCACGACGTGGATGAATTCATTGCCACGATGAAAAAGTCCAAGTCGAAACCTTTAAAGGTCCTCACCGACGATATTCACTACCATACAATATATGCAGCGTCGGAGAAAGTCTTAAGTCTCATAAGAGAAGA
>JAGACI010000111.1 GCA_017614185.1 Lachnospiraceae bacterium
ATCCTTTAATTCTGCGGGATGTTTTCCGGTCTCAAGTACCATCTTTGCTGAGCCAAGCACTGTCTGTGCGGCAAAGGCATATGCTTTGTCTCTTGGAAGACCTGCCTTAACGGCACCGTCCGCCATAGCTTCGATAAGCATGAATACATAAGCAGGTGCTGAACCGCTTACGGCAACTACGGCATCCATCATGCTCTCGGATACGAGCTCTGCCTTGCCAAAGCAGTTTAAGATATCCATAACCGCTTTCAAATCTTCAGGCAGAATCTCTTCGTTGATGCAAACTCCGGTACAGCCTTCTCCAACAAGCGCAGGAGTATTAGGCATGCAGCGAACTATCTTGGTGCCTTCGTTAAAGTGGCTTTCAAGATATGCTATGTTCTTGCCGGCTGCAATACTTACAACGATTGCGTCCTTTTTTACGGAGTCTTTTATGTCGGGAAGGACCTTGTCAAACATCTGAGGCTTGATTGCAAGGAATAAGATATCGCTCTCCTCTGCTACCTCCATGTTGTCGATGGCAATCTTTATGTCAAAGGTAAGGCTTGCTCTCTGCCTTGTCTCCTCGGTCTTGGCGTAGCCGATGATATCTTTTGGCTCCACAACCTGTTCCTTTAACATACCGCCGATGATGGCTGTTGCCATATTTCCAAGTCCTATAAATCCTACTGTCATTTCATTACCCCCTTATGGTTTTGTAATGTATATTAATTATTTAAGTGCAGTTCTTTGTCTGTGGGCCTCATACATAAGCACTGCCGAGGCTATCGCAGCATTGAGGCTTTCAACCTCGCCTTCCATCGGAATCTTTAGGAAAATCTCGGCTGCCTTTGTAGCCTCATCGCTAAGTCCGTTTCCTTCGTTTCCTATAAGAAAGGCGCTGCCGCCTTTATAGTCAAAAGCGTGGTAGGGTTCGACGCCCTTTAAGTGAGCCGCATAAGTTTTGATACCGGCCGAACCAAGCTCTTTTATCGCCCCTACGATATCGCTTACATATACAAATGGCATTCTGTATATTGAGCCCATGGTCGAGCGGATAGTCTTCGGATTAAAGATATCAACGCATCCTTCGCTCATGACGATTCCGGTCACCCCCGCTCCTTCCGCGGTTCTTACGATTGTTCCAAGGTTCCCGGGATCCTGTAAATCTTCTAATACCATGATAAGCGGCGCCTTTGTTTTAAGGAGAGATTTAAAATCATGTTCGGGGCGCTTAAGGACACACAATACTCCCTGAGGAGTCTTTGTATCGGACATTTTGGCGTAGACCTCATCGGTTACTTCCTCTGCATTGACTTCCTTAAGTCTCACTCCGATTTCATTATTTTTATTTTCCTTAAAAAAAGTCGATGAGGCATAGACCCCCTTGATTAAATCGCGAGGGGCCTCCATAAACATCTTTCTTCCCTCGGCCACAAAAACATTGTCAGCTTTTCTGTCCTTGGAAGATTTTATCCAGTTGCAAATCTGTTTAACCTGTTTGTTGGATGTGCTGCTTATCATTTTAAAAACATACTCCCGCCATGAAGGCGGGAGCTTTCGTCATTAATTAAATTGCAAGTGCCTTGCTTATCTCGTACTGGTAAGGAGGAATCTCTTTCTGCATTGCAAGTGCTTCCTCGATATCAAAGTCTACGAACTCGCCGTGCTTGTAACCTACAACTCTGTTGGTCTTGCCTTCGAAAAGGATGTCTGCCGCATAGGAGCCCATGATTGAGGCATAATATCTGTCCTTACATGTGGGACTTCCGCCACGCTGCATGTATCCGAGAATTGTGGCTCTTGTTTCGATTCCGGTCGCAGCCTCAATTCTTCTTGCCATTGATGTTGAATGGCCGATACCTTCCGCATTGATGATAAGGTGATGGGTCTTGCCTTTCTTACGGTTGGTAATAATGTTATTTATTATCTGCTGTTCATTGTAGTCATATTTCTCAGGTAAAAGGATGTCCTCAGCACCGTTTGCAACACCACACCAGAGTGCGATATATCCGGCATTACGTCCCATAACCTCGATGATACTGCATCGCTCGTGGGATGAGGATGTATCTCTTACCTTATCAATTGCCTGCATCGCTGTGTTAACCGCGGTATCAAAACCGATTGTATAGTCTGTACATGCGATATCAAGGTCGATGGTTCCGGGAATTCCTATTGTGTTGATTCCCAGTCTTGAAAGAGCCTGAGCTCCTCTGTATGAACCGTCTCCGCCGATAACAACAAGTCCGTCGATACCGTGCTTACGGCAGATCTCGTATCCGGCCTTCTGTCCTTCCTCGGTCATGAAATCCATACAACGCGCGGTACCAAGAATTGTTCCTCCTCGCTGGATGGAGTCGGAAACATGTCTTGCTTCCATATCTATGATCTCTTCGTTCAAAAGTCCCTGGTAACCCTTCTTGATACCTTTGACCTTTAAACCGTTGGAAATTGACTTACGGACAACGGCTCTTATCGCCGCATTCATTCCGGGTGCGTCTCCTCCGCTCGTTAAAACTCCGATAGTTTTAATCTCTTTAGCCATATGCGCCTCCTAAGTAAACCCCCGAATTTACTTTGTACATATTTTATATCAAAAAAACGCTGTTTTCAATCCCTAGACCAACCTTACGCTCTCTTCTCCGAAGGCGTTTTTAAGGTTTTCCAAAAGATTATCGTCGGCTTTTACATTACAGTTGGCGGGAAGGGGCTTCTTGGCCTTCTCCTCGTCAAGGTAGATTATAACCTTGTCGATACCCTCAGATTCCTTCAAAAGCTCGCTTAATTCATGCATTCTGGCATCATACTCTGCCTTGTTTTTGAAGCGTATCCAGAGGTTTCTCGGAATCTTTTCAAAAGGCGTCATCTTATCCATGATAAGCTTTCCGTCTTTTTCATCATCAAGAGCAACATGGCCTGTGATAAATACCTTTGCGTCTTCCTGAAGATAAGGGCCGTAGATGTCATACTGCTTAGGAAAAACAATAACCTCCACGCTTCCCAGAATATCTTCTATAGTAAGGAAGGCCATAACCTTGTCGTTTTTGGTGTATTTGACTGTCTTTGAAGCAATGATTCCGCCGATGGTCTGAGTCTCGTTTTCTTTTAGCGATGTTACACCCGTCTCCTCATCAAGAAGGAAATCGGCGCTTGTCGCGGTCTTAAACTTGTTCCAAAGACTCATGTACTCTTCCATCGGATGGCCGGAGATGTAGATTCCCAAGACCTCTTTTTCAAATCCGAGAATCATCTCCTTGGGGAACTCACCGATATCGGGCATCTTTATCTCGAAGCTTTGTTTTTCTTCTTCGCCCACAAAATCAAGGAGTGACATCTGGCCGGTAACCATGTTTTTATCCTTGGATGAGATATCATCCATGAATACCGAGTAAACGGTCATAAACTGCTTTCTCGTGCCTTCCAGGCTGTCGAGGGCTCCTGCTTTAATGAAGTTTTCAACGGTTCTTTTGTTAAGCTCCGTATCCTTCATTCTTGTAAGGAAGTCTCTTATATCTTTAAATCTGCCTCTTATCCTTCTCTCTTCCACAATGGAATCGATGATATTCCGGCCGACACCCTTAATCGCGGTAAGTGCGTATCTTATCGCTCCGTTTTGAACAGAGAAGCCGCTCTCACCCTCGTTGATGTCGGGAGGCAAAAGGTTTATTCCCATGTTTCTGCAAACAAGGATATACTCGGAAACCTTCTTGGCATTATCGATTACCGAAGTAATAAGAGCAGCCATGAATTCAACCGGATAATAATATTTTAAATATGCGGTCTGGTAAGCTACAACCGCATAGCAGGCAGCGTGAGATTTGTTAAAAGCATACTTTGCAAAATCCATCATCTCATCATAGATTTCGCTTGCTACATTCTCTGCTATTCCCTTTGAAATACAGCCGGGTACATTCTCCTCTTCGTTACCGAAAACGAAGTTATTGCGCTCGACTTCCATGACGTGCTGCTTCTTTTTACTCATGGCACGGCGAACCAGATCGCTTCGTCCGAGAGTATATCCGCCAAGGTCACGAACTATCTGCATAACCTGCTCCTGGTATACGATACAGCCGTATGTCGGAGAAAGAATCGGTTCAAGTTCGGGACAAAGGTAGGTTATGTCTTCGTGGTTGTTTTTACCTTTTATATACTTCGGAATAAAGTCCATGGGGCCCGGACGATAGAGGGAAATTCCCGCAATAACGTCCTCAAGTGACTCAGGCTTTAATTCCTTCATAAAGTTCTTCATTCCGGCAGACTCAAGCTGGAATATACCCTCAGTCTTTCCGGAGCTTATGAACTCGTAAATCTTTGGATCGTTGTAATCGATGTGATCCACATCGATATCCACGCCGTAATCCTTCTTGATCATATCTACGGCGTTCTTAATAACTGTAAGGGTTCTAAGCCCCAAAAAGTCCATCTTAAGCAAGCCCAGTTCCTCGATGGTTGTCATGGTAAACTGGGTTGTTATCGAG